>JBLYYR010000091.1:0-20117 GCA_048550195.1 Arenicellales bacterium | reverse complement strand
GGGAAACCATTTGAATAGACGTTTTAAGATTTACGATTTAGGTGTTACGTAAAACCTAACCCGTAAAACGTAATACTTTCTTTTCCCCCTCCGCGAGGATATTTTTTTGTTGTTCAGGTTTGGGAAGGCTGTTTTTCATGTCTCCGAAGCCTTTAAGCTTCCGTAGAAGCAACACAATATCGATTGATATTTCTTTGTGGAACTGCTGAGACATAAAATCAAAAGAATAAAATCTTCGCGCCGAGCGGCGCTCCTACAATTTCATGTAAAACATAATACGTTTTTTCAGACGCATGGAATTTTCTTCACCCTTTATGGTCAACACTTTATAGGCAGACCACCCAGGAGTGATTGTGTTAAAAATTCTAACAAGCCTGCTCATGATATTGAGCATAAACCAGGCAGCGGCAGCAGAACCACTTCAGAATCAGCTGGCCAGTAATCCTTCCCCTTATCTTGCGCTGCATGGATCTGATCCAGTGGCATGGCAGGAGTGGGATGAATCAATACTGCAGCGTGCGAAAGCAGAGAACAAACTGATTTTCCTCTCAATTGGATATTTCTCCTGCCACTGGTGTCACGTTATGCAGCGTGAATCGTACAAGGACAGGCAGGTGGCGAAGTGGCTTAACGAACATTTTATCCCGGTAAAAATAGACCGTGAACTGGAAGAGGCACTAGATGCCAGAATGATCGACTTCGTCGAAAAAACCCGTGGCCGCGCAGGCTGGCCTTTGAATGTTTTTGTGACACCTGAAGGCTACCCACTCTATGCCGTGCTCTATATGCCGCGTAAAGATTTTTTAAAACTGACCACGGAACTGCAGGCCCTCTGGCAGAATGACAGCACTGGTATGGCCGCTCTGGCACGTGAAGCTATAGCAGAAGATGTGCCTCTGTCGTCACACCAATGGGGCAGACAGGGGGTAGCACAGCTTGTTGAGTCACTGACCTATGCTGCACTGGAACGTGCCGACCCGATACAGGGCGGCTTTGGTGACCAGACAAAATTTCCCAGCACCCCGCAGCTGGAAGCTCTACTTGATAGTTACAGTTTAGAGCCGACGGGTGAATTGAAATCATTTCTGACCACAACACTGGACCACATGGCAGATCAGGGCCTGCGTGACCATGTTGGCGGTGGCTTTTTCCGCTACACCACCGACCCGGACTGGCAGATTCCGCATTTTGAAAAAATGCTCTACGACAATGCCCAGCTGGCACGGGTTTATTTGCGCGCCGCTGACTTATTATCCCGTGCTGATTACAAAATGGTAGTAAGCGATACACTAAAATTTATGCAACGTGAACTAATGAGCGAGCAGGGAGCCATGGTCGCTTCATTATCTGCCATTGATTCGAATAACATTGAGGGCGGCTATTATTTATGGACAAAGGATGAGTTGCTAGCACTGCTCAGTAAAGAAGAAATGGCTGTCGTAGAAAAAGCCTGGCTAGGCAAGGCAGCAGCACACTTTGATGCAGGCTATCTACCCAAATGGCAGTCGGGATATTCTGTGCAGCAGGGGCTTTCCGCCGCAGAGCGGAAACACTTATCATCCGCCAGCGTAAAAATGCTAAAGAAGCGCCAGCAGGACCGCAGTCTTCCTGTCGATGATAAATTACTGGCAGGCTGGAATGGACTGGCGCTCAGTGCTTTTTCAAAGGCGGCAAAAAACCTTGATGAGCCGGGCCTGAGGAAAACAGCGGACTCGATTGTACAGTATATAAGTGGGTCACTATGGCAGGATGACTATCTCGTTCGTGCACGAAAAGCAGGAAAAGAAATGGGCCAGGCAAGCCTTGCCGATTATGCCTTCGTGGCGGAAGGACTATGGGATTACTACCAGCTGACAGGCAATAAAAAGGACAGGGTTTTCGTGCAGGCAGTCGTCGACGCAGCATGGCAACGGTTCTACACACCGGCAGGCTGGAGCCTCGGCAGCATGGCAGCATTCGAGTCGAGCGGAAGGCAGGCAATCATCCCGGATGGGGCACTTGCCTCACCATCTTCAACCATACTTAACATCAGCTACCAGCTGGCGAAAGAAAACGATAACAAAAAGCTGGCAGAAAAAGTGGAAACAGCCCTTGGCTACGACGCCATCTCCCTCAGCGGCAACACTTACTGGTATGCCAGTCAGGTTAGAGCGATCAGTAATGCCTACACACGATAAATCAAGAATCCGTGGCGGCAATTGCAGAGCGCCGGCATGGCAACAAGAGACAAGACCCGGGACAAAGGACAAAAGACCCGGGATAAAATCAAACAGCAAATATGCTACAGCATTGTATGAATTTAGGTGCTTTGATTAATTCAATGACGACACATAAGAGGTTCTTAAACTAAATACCGGATCACGCATAATTGTAGGAGCGTCGCTCGGCGCGATTAGCCGTTAAATATCGTCAACATCAAACACCATCGCGCCGAGCGGCACTCCTACAAAAGAAGATCGTATTACGGTTTACTATTTAGGTTTTACGTAACGCCTAAAAACGTAATACGTAATACCTTTCCCTTAGCTTTTCCTACCACCCCTCTTTCTCCTGTGAATTTACCCGTACCTGTTTACGACCCGTCGACCACAGACGGTATGAATTCACTACATCATTTTGCTGATCACCGATGTTTTGACTTTCAAGCAGGAAGCAGTTCTGAATATTGCAGCCCACCGGGTTGTTGACTCTTATCTTATAAAAAGCAGTTGCTGAAGCAGACTGGATAGTGTTCCATGAGTTATCCGGATATCCGAGTTTTCGTAGATCAGCCGTATAACTGGCATTTTTTGCATAATAATTCTCCAGTTTATGTGCAGCTTCCATCAGTGCCTGCTGGGCATCAACCCGACGGCTTTTACGAATTGAGTTGTGATAGCTGGGGTAGGCAATGACTGTGAGTATTGCGATGACACTAATCGCAAAAACAAGCTCAAGCAGCGAAAATCCAGTGTTGCCGGGCCTGCTCATTATGGCCTGCGTGTTGGCGGGTATTGATCGATTACTTCTTCCCAGCTCAGCGGCAGAAACCTGTCCGGCAGCTGATAAATATTTTCAAGGCCAATCAGCGTGCTGCCTGCAGGGTTTTTATCAGTATCACCATTGTGGCTGCTGGAAACAACCAGCGGTGCGGCTGGAAGCCCGGATGATGGCAGTGTCTTTGACCGGTCAGAAGCATCAAGTTCACCATCATCATTTATATCCAGGGCTGCTGTCCCGTCGAGCAGCCTGATCGCATAGATGCTGTGGTGACCCATCGATGATGTTGCGGTACATATATCTTCGCTGCTGCTTCGTTCAGCCTGAAAGCTGATAAAGCTAATAATAGAATTGAAGATGCGTACTTTTGAAAAAACTTTTTGCTTCGCCCCTCCATCAATCAGGTCAATATACCAGCCGCGTTTCCCTGCCAGTTGTGTGTGTGCCTGTTTGATTTCAGTAATACTTCCCTGCTGAATCTGATTATCGCTGGCATTGTACAGGTCGTCTTCACTCGCACTGCTATAGCTGATGTCACCGTTGCTGTCCCTGGGAGCAGACCAGATTGCAGGATCCTTTAGCATGTAAAAACGATTAGTGACAGTATTGCTCAATGGCCGGGGAAGAAAACCGGAACCGACAAGTATTGCCAGAAATTGCTCACCACCCCGGGAATAATAGGCGACCTCCGGCGTAGTAAAAAATCGCTGATAACCTTCACCGTTCATGTTGATGTCTGCAATCACTCCACCGCTGATCGCCGTCTCTGTAAAACCACTGTCCGGTATATCTATTCTGAAGATGCGCCCACCCACATCGGTTGCATACAGACGATCGGTTATACCATTGCTGTTAATATCGACAGGCAGAAAACCGATGATTCCATTTTTCATTGCAGCTATCTGCAGGCTGAAAGTACTGTTTTGACCTTCTGTATCCGCACTAAAATAGGCGAGTCTCTCGCCACTGATGGCGTCGATAACATAAACAGCATTACCATAATTATCATCAGTGCGTGACGTTGCTCTGTCCTGTGCAGGGTCATAGCCGCCACCAAACACAAGAACCTCTTTGACCGTGCCGCCATTCAGTTCCATTTTAAGAAAGCGGGGGATGGACCATGTCTGACCCAGGCGCTCAAATCCAGCGCTGTGACCGCCATTGATCTGCCAGGCTAATCTTGGTGCTGTACGTTCGCTGATATCGAGAGCATACAGGCTTCTTCCGCCACGCCGCGCACCAAATACGGCAAATTTTCTGGCTACACCATTATCGATTGTGTCATAAACGATTAAAGGGCCGTCTAATCCATAATTCGGTACGCTGGAAGGCGGGTTTCTCTTTAATGTGGCAAGGTCGGCCAGTAGTGGTTGAGGAATAAATGCCCATAGCTCATCGCCGCCGCCGGCTGTCTCGCCTCCTGCATTGAAGGCATGCAAGATGCCATCCGTAGTATTAATTAATACCACATCCTTATTGTTCTGATATTTAGCGACTGCGGGTTTGGTATGTAGCGGTGCAGCCATGGGCATAATTTTATTGCTGGATGTCATGTCAGTATCAGTTTTTTTGTTTTCTATGTTTTGAGCGGTGTACTGCCAGTTCACCCAGTTCAATATTGCCAGTCGCTCATCAGCGGTGCTGACCCCCAGCATGGAAGGGTGAATTTTGCTGTTATTCGCATGCACCCGATTAGGGCTGATGGAGGCGGCAGCAGGAATCCGGGTCAGGTCTTTGTCCTCACCATCCAGCCAGCTATAGAGTTTTCGTGTAGCAGCACTGGACATTTTTGAGCTGACACCATTCCCTGTTGACCCTGGTGTGCTCCAGTAGTCCTGTATTTCATCGCGGAACATAAACCCGTCTTTAAAAACGGTATTGTTATTCTGGTCATGAATGTAACGCGCTCCATCTTTATCCAGTCCAGTTTTATACTTCAGCAGGTTGCCTTTCCAGAACCTCCCCACCTCCGGTCTGAATACCGGGACATAAATAAAGTTGCCGCTAATCGTACTCCTGTCCGGGTTATATGGGACAGAAGGCGCTGTGTAGCTGTACGGTATCGATGTATTTACCTCATTGATGATATGCCGCAGTGCGGTCCTGATCTGAATGGCTGTTTGTGCCGGGTAATATTTCCCTCCACCCCGGTAGGCGATGTTTTTCAGAAAGTTTTCAGCCTCTGAGTTTTCAGTAGTTTGAATGCCTGCCGTGTGCGTGACTACATGCTGTTTTCCTTTCCAGCCCGGGTAATTGTCCTCCGGCATCAGGTCTTTGCTGTATGCCTGCTGGGCAATCTCCTGAGCACAAAGGCCCGGTTGATTTTCAGCAGATGAAAATGGTGCTGTGGTATCACAGGTTACACCCTGATAGTCAGTTTGTGTTTCAGGACCGACCCTGTCCGGGCTTCCTGCTGTCAGCAGAACCATGGCATTCGAACGGCACCAGTTTTCTTTTGCCCTGTTCTGCACAGCTTTAACTGGCGAGGGATATTCCTTTATGGTTGAAGCCTGTGATTCAACATAACCGTCAGTAAACCATCGAACGGCTGCATTGATGGCCTGGACTGTGGGTGAACGCCCTTCGGGAGTCAGCTCAGCCACGGCAGCGGCGATTTTTGATCGCTTATTTTTATCCCCAATAGCGTTAAAGTCTGACAGCACACGCAGGTGTGCTCTATCACCACTATCAGTATCTGGTGATGGGCTAGAGTTAAATGCCATTATTGCTGCCTTAATATTCTCACTGATGTCCGCATGCAGAATGCCACCTTTATCCAGCAACGCAGATTTTAAGATTTTCACACGATCATCTGCCATTTCATTAGATTCATCAATTACAAAAAGTATGTTTGATGGCAAGGGCACAGCCGGCGGTGATAGATAGAGTTCAACATCATCGGCCTGCAGGGAATATGGCGCACACAGAAAAATAATGAACGCAATATACCTTCCTGCGTGATGTACAGTTGCGCTCGTTTTCTCAAAAAGGTATGGCCATTTTCTCTCTTTCATCAATCAGATTCCGTTGTTAATTTCTGTTATCCACGCGTACCATCATTGCCCGGTTGTGAGTTCTTGTGTGGCTGCCATTCACTTCGCCATAGGCATCTGCCTGGTATATCAATGTTTTGACATCAAGGCTGTAACCGGAGACTTTGTATTCTCCTGCTGTACTTTCCCTGATGAACCTTAACTCCAGGTCGGCAGAGGCAGCGGGTTGCCCACTTGTGGCGGCATACGAAATGTAATCAACGCTTTTCAGGGTGCCGCTGCTGGCTGTAGGTCTCTGGATCTGTGGGCTGCGGTCGGTCAATTTCACAAACACACTTTCAGCCACCTGAAAACTTAGCTGCTTATGCTGATAATTTGCTGCAATCCGGCTGTCAATATTTGTCGCACGCATGGCACTGATACTCAGCAGGGAAATAACAACCAGCAAAATCATACTGATTACCAGTGCCACCCCGCACTGCGCATGACTACATGAAGGATGTTTAAACCGTTTCATTGAACCTGCAGACCTGTATTCATATTGCGTAAGTAAATGGTTGTGGAAAATACTTTGTACAGATATTTATCACCGGCATTGACGGTGTAGTCGAAGCCGGGCAGTTGTAATGAAGACGCTGTTCGGGGTCGTCGGTCCAGGGGCAGGTTGTAATCGGATGAAAAGACGAGCAGCCCTATATGAAACGATACGATGCGTTGCCAGGCGGTTGTCTGCCTGGCAGTGGTGTCAATTTTATGAACTTCTTTTGCCGTTAGATAGCGGTTAGCATAGCCATCATTGTTGTCATCAAAACCGAACAGGATCTTCATCAACTTAATCCCTGAAACCAGCGGCTGGGACCGGCCATCATCAAGCCGGCACATCAACTGATTGTCACTAACCATCAGGTTTACCGTCGCAGGCGCGGATGATTTAGCCAGGTCTATATAATGACTGCATGTTGTGCCCTGCCGGTAACGGACAGCAATGGCATCTGATTTTAATCCGCCACCTTCTACCGTTCCGCTGCGGCCAGCAGCAACGATAGCACTTGTTTCCCTGTGTGCTGCTTCCCGGGCATTTATTCCCATCCCTGCCATAGAGAGTGTCCGGCGTAATTCATGAATGGCAAATCGTCCATTTTCATTAACAGATGAGAGGGCCGCACGCACAGTAAATGTATTCTTGCTTTGCAGATATACTTTGCCTGCCACAGCCATTATGAAGATGGCGATGGTCATGCCGATCATCAGCGATGTCAGGGTCTGGCCTGCGTATCGAGTGTGGCAGCATGTCTTCATAGGGCCTGCTCTATGCCCGGCATTACCGTCAGGGATAAGCTGTCAGACATTTCTTTTTCAGCACTGTGGAGCTTTCTTGTCAGCCAGTTGATCTGAATCTGATAGACACCGCTGATCGGGTTAGTAACCACTAGTTGCCCTCCGGGCAGAGTGTTTCTTATGCCGCTGGAGCAGCGAAGCTCCCACAGGTCATAGCGGGCAAGCTGTTCGGCGGTACAGATAGAAATATCGGCAGCCTCAGCGTTGGACAGACCCATCGAACATATTTCCGGCGGCAGGCGACGGCAATAGTCTGAGTTGTCGACAGTCAGGGCCGAAGTTAGGTATTGGCCTGCAGCGGGTTTGTTGGCACGCATCCGCTCAGCCAGTGCGCAGGCAAAATCAGAGGCCCTGCTGCGGTATTCAGCATTGCCTGCAGCTTGCAGAGAAGTCAGTTGCAGGGCAGAGATCCCCAGTAGCCCTAACCCGAGAATGACGGCCGCAATCAGAACTTCAAGCAAAGATGAGCCTTTGTATTGCCCCGCTTTCAGCGGACTGTTTGATCTCACTCTCAGGGCCTGGCACACAGTATCTTGCTGCCATCGGGCAACGTCCTGCTCAGCCGGGGCCTGCCGGTAGAGGCAATGATTAATGCACGATTGGATTCATCATGATTGTGTGCACAGAAGCGTATGCTTGTATTGGAGTTCCAGGCGCGACCCGTTGGCAGATAGGCAAGTGTCTGCCGCGCAGCGGAGGATGTGCGAATGATTATGCTGTTACTTTCACCCTGAAAATAACGCAGTACCTGTTCGTCAGCATTACGCTGCCTGTTTCTATCGCCATCGACAAAAACAATATATCCATCTGCCCATTGCCTGTAGTCGGCGACACAAAGCCTGCCATCTGTGCTGGGGCAAAGCGCGATGACCTGTTCACGATTAACGGCTTCTGATCGTGCCTGGTACAAATGAGATAGAAAAAGATTGACGGATGTGCTGATACGAGTGCGAGCACTCAGCCACTGAAAGCCGGGGATGGCGATGGTCAGTAAAATGCTGACAATGGCAAGTATTGTGATAAGTTCAACCAGCGTATAGCCGGGAATATCGGTGATCTGGAAATCCATTTCCAACTCCTCCTTGAGCGTTATCAGCCTGGTCCATGGCTGAGGACGAATTTCAGAATGTTTTGCTGCCATTGTCAAGGAAAATTATTGCTGAATTCGCGTATCGGTGCATAATTCTGCAAACTGCGATATTCTGTCCCGATGAAACGGTTTAAAGACAAGGTGCAATAAAAAATGCGTGTTATGGTCGTTGAAGATGACCCGGCTGTAGCGGACTATCTTGTGAAAGGTCTGAAAGAACAGGGCTATAGTGTTGATCATGCGACCGATGGCGGTGAAGGCCTGTTGCTTGCCAGCACTGAAAGCTATGATGTTATGGTCATCGACCGCATGCTGCCTGCTGTGGATGGCCTGACCATTGTTAAAAGCGTTCGTGCAGCCGGTAAGACGACACCGATAATTATCCTCAGCGCCCTGGGTGAGGTGGATGACCGGGTGGAGGGTCTGAATGCCGGTGCCGATGACTATCTCTCCAAACCTTTTGCCTTTAGCGAGCTGCTGGCGCGTATAAATGCGCAGATGCGGCGCAGCACTGCATCAAAGTCAACAGTGACTGAGTTGAAGGTGGCTGACCTGCGGCTTGATCTGCTGACACATACGGCGACTCGAGCAGACACGGTGATAGAGCTGCAGCCACGTGAATTCAGTATGCTGGAGTACCTGATGCGCAACGCAGGTCAGGTGGTTACACGCACTATGCTGCTTGAACATGTGTGGGACTACCAGTTTGATCCGCAAACCAATGTTATCGATGTTCTGATCAGCCGTCTACGCGGCAAGATTGATAGCGGGTTTCCCGGGCCACTGCTGCACACCGTTCGCGGGGCGGGATACATGATCAATGAAACCCGCTGATTTTCTAAAATCCTCGACCTTTCGTTTTGTTCTCTCCTATATGGCCCTGTTTGCCGGCTCCGTTTTGCTGCTGCTTGGCTTTATTTACTGGTCGACGATTTCCTTTCTCACGCAGCAGGCTGATCTGTCAGTAAAAAATGAAATAACCCGGTTATCCGGTATCTATAAGGAGCATGGTCTGGATGGACTGGTACTAACTGTCAACGAACGTTCACAGCGGCACCTGAATGAGGAAGAATACTATTCTGTAATTTCAGCTGATGCTCGCCTGCTGGCCGGGAATCTGCCGCCCGGTGCCGACAGGTCAACCGTGAAAAAAGGCTGGATAAACATTCAGTTCATGTCGCCATATGTTGCCAATCAGATAATTCACGTCAGGGCAAAGTCGGTAAAGCTTGCCGGTGGTGAATCGCTGGTGATCGGGCGCAACACTCGCCAGCTGGTTGTCTCGCATCAGCTAATTGTGCCGGCATTGCTCTGGGGCCTGCTGATAATGATCATCCTCGCGCTCCTCGGTGGTGCGGTGATGAGCCGTAGCGTGTTAAGGCATATAGAACAGATCAACCTGGCCGTGCGTGAGATTATGGCCGGTGACCTTACGCGTCGCATACCCAGCCGGGGCAGTTCAGATGATTTCGATCAGCTTGCCAGTAATCTCAATGACATGCTGGATGAAATTGAGCATCTGATGGAAGGCATTCGGCATGTGTCAAACAGCGTTGCACATGATCTGCGCACACCGCTAACGCGCCTGAGAAACCAGCTGGAGGAGCTGCGCGGAAAGGTTGGTGATAGCAGCCCCTGTGTAGAGCATGTAGAGAACAGTATTCAATGTGCAGACCAGCTGCTGGCAACATTTAGCGCCTTGCTGCGAATTGCACGCATTGAAGCAGGGGGGCAGAAGCCGGCAATGAAAGTGGTTGAGCTGTCAACGTTGCTGGATGATGCAAATGAGCTCTACGAGGCAGTGGCTGACAATAAACACATAACAATCACAACGAATACCAGCACCCCTGCTGCAGTGCTGGCTGACCGCGATCTGTTATTTCAGGCGATTACAAATCTACTGGATAATGCCATCAAATATACTCAACAGGGCGGAGAAATACACCTGACTACCACCCAGAACGGGCAGTATGTGGAAGTCAGAGTAGCCGACAACGGGCCGGGCATCCCGGCGGGTGAGCGCGAAAAGGTGCTGCAGCGATTTTACCGCCTGGAGAAAAGTCGCTCAGGAAAAGGCAGCGGCCTAGGACTGAGTCTGGTTGCAGCCGTAGTTAAAATGCATAACGGCACACTCTTGCTATCAGACAACAACCCCGGCCTGAAAGTAACAATGGTATTCAACGCCTTCCGTAATGTTTGATAATATGTCTTATGTCTTATGTCTTATGTCGCAGGTCTTTAGTCCTTAGTCTTTGGCCCTTTCCCCTTTCCCCGATTCTTACCAAATATTACAAAAGTGTAACCTCACAGAAAGGTTACAGGCGAAAATTTCTTCTATACTCTTTAGCAAGTTCCTGTAAAAGAGTCTGATGGAGATTCATTAAACGAGAATTAAAACAGGCATTAAACAGTAAATATGACAAACCAATTAAGAATTTCAGAAAAAAGCACAGGGTTCACCTTGATTGAATTGATAGTTACTCTGACGGTAGCGGCTATATTAATGGCTGCCGCAGCACCCAGTTTTAGGGAGCTAATCCAGAGCAACCGTCTGACAGCCAGTGTCAATGAATTGTCCGGTTCGATTAACATGGCCCGCAGTGAAGCCGTGAAACGAGGCAGGAGAGTCGTCGTTTGTAAAAGCAGCAATGGTAATGACTGTGTTACTACTTCGAGTACTTTCTGGCAGCAGGGCTGGATCATATTTGTTGATGACAATAATGATGCAGTCCATGATGCCGGCGAAGAACTGCTGCGTGTTCATGATGCACTTGAAAGAAATGTCACCCTGACAGGCAATGGTAATGTGGCAAATTATATATCTTATATATCTGAAGGACGTGCCCAGTTGACCGATGGGACTTCCCAGTCCGGCACCATCAATGCCTGTCTTTACTGTGCCGATCTCTGTAAACAGGACCCGCCCTGGGAAGGAAGGGACCTGGAACTCACCTTTGCCGGTCGCCTGGATATAAATGGAGGTACATGTACATGTACATGTCCATGAGAAAAATCCACGGATTCACCTTGCTGGAAGTGCTCATTGCCGTTCTGGTTTTAGGCGTTGGCTTATTGGGTCTGGCACAACTGCAGACTACCGGCCTGCAGAATACACACAGCGCCAACCAGCGCACCGTGGCGACACAGTTGGCATATGAAATGACGGATCGTATCCGGGCAAATAAGGCAGGCTACCTGAGCGGGAGCTACAATAAACCGACTATCGGCACCGTGGCTGACTGCACAGCAACGGATTGCAATACCAGTGCTATGGCTATCTACGACATTGATCAATGGAACACAGCTCTGGCAGACAATCTGGTAGGCGGCCACGGCATTGTCTGTCTGGATAACACACCAAATGATGGTACAGGGGATGCCGATGACAATGGAACCCTGACCAGTACCGAAGATGCCTGTGACAACACGACTAGCGCAACAATGGGTGCAAACATCTATGTTGTCAAAGTCTGGTGGCAGGATGACCGGGACGCTGCCAGTCCGATCAAACGTTTTGTCGTTCCCTTTGTTCCTTGATGGGCCATGATGTGCTATGAATATATTCGATAAAAAATCACCAAACAACCAACAGTCAGGCTTTACTCTGGTGGAACTGATGATCGCACTGGTAGTGGGGTTGATCCTCACCAGTGGAATACTTCAGGTTTTCCTCAGCAACAAGCAGGCTTACCGAACCAATGAAGCACTGTCAAGGATTCAGGAGGATAGCCGCCTGCTGTCAGACATACTGGGGCGTAACCTACGCATGGCCGGTTATCGGGCAGAGCCGGAAAAGAAGCGGAAAAGCATTTTCCCGGACGCCTCTGTTTATATGGGTGGCAGCACGAGCGGTCAGGTTGTTGCCGGGACCAGCAACAGCATCTCAATTGTCTATCAGGCAGATGACAATATTCAGGCCTGTACAACCAGTGCAATTACAGCAGGTTCTCTGGTCAAAACTGTATTAAAGCTTGACACAGCTACGGGTGTTTTGAAATGTAAGAGTGCTGTGTGCGCCCCCTGTAGTTCATCTGACCCGGCGCTGGACAGCGTGACCGGCGTGGACCTGGCAGAAGGAATCACCTCCCTCACTTTCACCTATGGTATTGATACCGACAACGACGGTGCGGCCAATCGTTATTCAACTACACCCCTGTCTACAGACAGTGTAACCAGTGTACGCGCCAGATACACACTGCAGAGTGCAGAAAAAAATACCGGGGTTTACGATGTCGGTACTAGCACAGGAAAGAAATTGAACAAAACCTTTACCACCACAATAGCCCTGCGCAATATTGTGCCCTGAATAAAGAAGGGATCTCAGGAATGAATAGATCTCTGTTAAGAATGGATAAGGAACAAACGATGAAACACAGACAAATAAAATCTCAGAGCGGTGCAGTACTTATCGTCAGTCTGATTATACTGCTGGTAATGACAGTACTGGGTGTGACGGCAATGCAGTCCACTGTGCTGGAAGAAAGAATGGCCGGTAATTTCCGTGACCGGCATCTCGCCTTTCAGGCTGCAGAGGCCGCCCTGCGGAACGGCGAAGTATGGTTAAGCTCACTGAGTTCGGCGCCCATTCCCAATGATACCGGCTCGACTGGCGTCTGGAGTGTAGATACTCCGCCCAGCTGGTGGTGGGTGACCAGCAGTACCGGGGTGACTACAGTTGATGGACTGCAGATGGTAGCGACACCACCTGTGCGCGTTATCAATAGCTCACCCAAACGTATTATCGAAGAAATAAAATTTGTTAATGACGGCGATATAACCATCGGTACCGCACAGGCCAAAGAGGGCAATATGCAGTATCGCATCACCTCTCGTGGTACCGGCGGCACAGACAACGCCATGGTCATGGCGCAGAGCATATTTTCCCAGAGGTATTGAAAAATGAAGAAGCAAAAATTTAATTTCTGGAGCGGCCTTGTTATCGGCACAGTTCTGGTTTCAGCATCATTTTCTGCACAGGCCGCTGACCTTAGTCTGTCGACGACGCCTTTATTTCTGGTAAATCAGGTTAAACCCTCCGTTCTGATAATGCTCGATAACTCCGGCAGTATGAAAAACAGGATGTACACGGACAGTTTCAGCCCTACTGAATCGTATTACGGAATTTTTGACGCGACGAAAAATTATCAATATGACAGCTCAATTCCTGTTGATACATCGGCCTATAGCGTGACCATCGATACATCCGTAGCCGGGGCATTTAAGGAAGACAGCAGCTGTACCCTGGGTGCGGGCAACTGCTGGAATGGTAACTTTCTCAACTGGATAACGACGCGCCGTATCGATGCAACCCGGAAGGTGCTGGTGGGTGGCAAGATTGAGAGCCGTGCCGGATACGCCTATGAAGCTGGCACAGTGTCTTACAAGATTGTCGGCAACAACGAGCGTTCGGATGGTTCTTTTAACAAATCTTCTTCGGTCAGTAGTCAGTATTCACCCGTGTCAGATGGAAAAACGCTGAATGTAAACTCACCGGCGAATAGCGGAAACGCTCAGACTGCATATGACCCCTATGGCAAAATTTCGGTTGCAGGTGGCGGTGAAGGTTCTCTCTACGATAGCGGGGGAAATATCATCGGAGAGTTCGGCAACGCATCTGCCAGAACTACAGTTGACGGTACCGGATATCCGGAAGACTCGAGCTGGGCCCAGGTGACCTATAAAAATACTTACACTATTCCTGTTATCATTGCCAAACCCCCGACAAAAAATGGTAACGACCCGGGTATCGTCAGAATTAGAAATGTCACCACCACAGGTTTCGAAATTGCCTTCCAGGAATGGGATTATAAAGATGGCAATCACACGAGTGAAGATCTACCGTACATGATATTTGAGGCGGGTACACATACTATGCCCGGGGGCGGTAAGCTGGAGGCAGGGCTCACCGCTACAAATGAGATGTACCAGACACGTTGTACAGGCTCTGATGTGGGTGACAGCGATACCGTTACGTTCACTCAGGTATTTCCCACCACCCCACTGGTAATTTCTTCTGTAGTTTCTTACAACGAAAAAGATGCGGTAAACAGCCGGGTACAGAGTATTAACACAACGGGTTTTAAGCTGTCTCTGCAGGAGCAGGAGGATGGCGACAGTCACGCGACGGAGGCCGTAGCCTATGTGGCATTAGAAGCTATGCGGATCGATGATGCAAGCTTGCCATTTTATTTTGAAGCAGGCAAAAAGAATAATGTTGATGAGGGCAATGCAACGATAAATTTTTCGGCGGCATTCCCAGGGGTGCCTACCTTTCTTGCCGACATGCTAACTATCGATGGTGCTGACCCGGCTTCCTTACGAACGGTTTCTGTGGCAACTGATTCTGCTGTCATCTCGCTGGATGAAGAAGTATCCTGTGACAGTGAAACAGGACATGCCGACGAAGACATAGCTTACATTGCCGCCACGGGCAGTGGAGATGTTGATTACAATATTGCCGTGCTTGTGCCATCTGTTGAGTCGGGTGTGCTGCAGGATGTACAGGACGATGTCCGTATGGGCATTACCTTTTATCGCTATGACCCGGCTCGGGGCGATATCTATAATGGTAATACGATCCCGGGCGGCACGTTGAATTTCAAGATCCCGCTCAACCCCTTCATAAAAAATGCATCGGATACAGCTAATGGTGGCGGTTACCGGGAGCTGTCCGGTTATATCGGTACCCCGCTTGCTGATGTGATTGACGCCATCGAGCATTATCCCCTGGTCTGGGGCACCACACCACTGGCGGAAAACCTCTGGGAAGTGTACCAGTATTTTGAACAGGACAACCCCTATTACACTGCGGTTACAGCCGGCTTTGAAGATTTCGATACAGCGGACAACACCAACCCGGAGCGAGACCCATTCTATGACCCGGATTATGGGAAACTGATGGAATGTTCAAATTCAAACGTCCTGATATTTACAGACGGTGAACCCTATAAGGATGCCGATCTTCCAAATACTATTCTGGATTACGATGGTGGAGGCAATACCTTCGGGAATTGTTCGGATGGTGGTAACAGGAACAATGATTGTGTCGACTCCGCTCCCGATGCCTGGGGCCACGATAATCTTGACGACGTGGCTTACTGGGGCTTTTGTAATACAACTCTGGGTTCCTGTCTCAATGCCGGTAAAGCAGAAAATCCTACGCGTGACTTACGCACCGATCTGGTCGGTGACCAGTATGTCCGTATTGATACAGTCGGTTTTGCAAGCGGGGGGACTGTCAGCCAGATTCTGCAGGATACCGCCAACAATGGCGGTGGCAAGGCCTATGCTGCAGGCGATGGGGGGGCTCTTGCCAGCACCCTGGTCACGGCTTTTGCTGATATAGCCAGTGGTTCTGCTGCCTCGGTAGCGGTAACATCGGGCAGTTTGCAAAGTGACAGCAGGTTATACCTGGCACGCTTCAACAGCAATGACTGGAGCGGTGATATCCTGGCATTTGCAATCAATGAAGACGACGGTACACTGGAACACTCAGTGGATGGCAATGGTTTAATGCAGCCGGGTGCAAATGGCTGGAAGGCTACCGAACAAATGCCTGCTGAAGCCTCCCGGGTTATTTTTTCCCATAACGGGGCAACGGGAGCATCTCAAGCTGGAATTCAATTCCAATGGGCACAATTATCCCCTGCTCAGCAAGCATTACTGGGTACGGAACCTGTTCTTGACTATCTGCGGGGAGATCAGTCTGAAGAGGCGGCAACCTCAGGTTCAACCCTCAATTTTAGAAATCGGACAAACACTGTGCTGGGTGATATTATTCACTCTTCCCCGGCTTACGTTGGGGCACCATCGTTTCAGTATCCTGATACAATGGAAGGTACGGCTACAGCCGATCGTTATTCAACGTTCAAAACGGCACAGCTAGCCCGTACCCCGATGATCTATAGCGGGGCGAATGACGGTATGCTGCATGCCTTTAACGCGGAAACCGGGGTAGAGAAATTCGCCTATGTGCCGAACGAAGTTTATTCCCGCTTAGCTGCCCTGACGGATCCAAGTTATGTTCATCAGTACACCGTAGACGGGGCGCCAATAGTCGTGGATGCCTATCTCGGAGCAACTAAAAAGTGGCGCACTATTCTGGCAGCGGGTCTGCGCGGCGGTGGCCAGGGTGTTTATGCGCTGGATGTCACCGACCCGGTTTCCATAACGAATGAAGTAACCGGTGCCAGCAAGGTATTGTGGGAATTTACCGATGCGGACGACGTAGATCTCGGTTATACCTATAGTGAACCCAATATCGTACGACTGCATAACGGCGAGTGGGCAGCTATCTTTGGTAATGGTTATAACAATACCGAAGCCGATGGCAGCGCAAGCACCAGTGGTAATGCGATACTCTATATTGTTAAGTTGTCTGATGGCAGCCTGATCAAGAAAATTGATACCGGTGTCGGTCTGTCCGATTCGGCCAGTGGCGGTAGACCCAATGGCCTGGCAACGGTTGCACCGACTGATGTCGATGGCGATTCGATTGCAGATTATGTCTATGGCGGCGATCTCTATGGAAACATGTGGAAATTTGATCTGAGGACCAGCAGCGTGGCTAGCTGGGGGGTATCGCACAGCGGTTCACCATTGTTTACCGCCTGTGCCGGGGATCCCTGCACCGACACCAATCGTCAGCCGATTACCGTCCGTCCACAGGTGTCTGAACATCCTACGGAGAGCGGATACCTGGTTTACTTCGGTACCGGGCAGTACATCGAAGACGGTGACAATGTTGCTACCGACCAGTTGACGCAATCTTTCTACGGCATCTGGGATAAAAATGAAGCAAGTCTGTCGGCCTTTGATAGAGGCGAGCTGAGAGAAAGAAAAATTCTGCTTGAAGTGAGCGCAGGAAACTTTGAACTTCGCATTACCAGCGGCGTGGTTGACGATGTTGCCGACGGTGGTGGTGCTATCGACTGGACGACGGAAAGTGGCTGGCATATGGATCTAATCCTGGATGGCAGTACTGATAACAGGGGCGAACGTGTCGTGTTTAATCCCATCTTCCGTCAGGGACGCATCATTTTCACTACCCTGCTGCCATCAGAAGACCCCTGTGACTACGGTGGTTCAGGATGGTTAATGGAGCTGGATGCCTTTGAAGGCACCCGTTTATCGCTAAGTCCTTTCGACATTGACGGGGACGGTGTCTTTACCGTTGGCGATGATGGTACGGTAGACTGGGACATTAATGGTGATGGTGTAATTGATGACAATGATAAAGCACCTGGGTCTGGTGTTAAAACCGAAGGAATTGCAACCACACCGGGCATTGCTTTAAACAAAGACAAAGATAAGGAGTATAAGTACATGGCAGGGTCTACAGGTAATGTGGGAGTCATCGTCGAACGTCCCGAGCCAGGTCAATCAGGGAGGCAGTCATGGCGTCAAGTTCGTTAATCGAAGCAGGGTGGATAAGAAAGCTACAGCAAATGACTATTCCATCTTTCACCACCCGGGCATCCTGTCTACGTCGGAAGCAAAACGTGGACAGGAACGCTGCTCGACAGCGTGGCTTTACCCTGATTGAGCTCATGATAGTAATTGTCGTGATTGGAATACTGGCCGCTTTTGCCTACCCCAGTTATCTGGAGCAGATACAAAAGACGCGTCGCAGTGACGGCAAGTCGGCTCTACTCGAGACTGCACAGGTGCTGGAACGTTGTTTTACAGAGTTTAATCGCTATGACATGCCCGGCAGCGGCGGCACTCCTGCCTGCCCTGCCTTAAATACTGCTGGCACTGCGCTGGCTACTGCATATACGACGTCAAAAGAAAGCTACTACACAGTTTCGGCAGCAGCACTAACGAGCACAGCCTTTACTTTACAGGCGACACCCACAGGGGCTCATGTTTCTGATAATGATACTACCAGTGAAAACAGATGTGGGGTATTGACCTATAACCAGCTGGGGGTAAAAGGGGCCAGTGGTATGTTGGGTGCCGACAGATGCTGGTAGCTCTATGAGGAATGTTTTACGTGTTACGTTTTTAGGTATTACGTAAGGCCAAAACATAATTTGTAGGCCATAAAAAGCCGCTCAGAAGAGCGGCTTTTTTATTAGCTGGTTGTTTTTGGTGGGTTAAACAGTACCCATTACAGAAAAACTCTTGATGAAAGGCCCCGCCATACGTGGATCTTTCAACATGGCTGAGTAATCACCGACAGCAAATTTCATTTTACCGGTAGTATAGGCCATGCCGAGCCCCGCCATGCCAATGCCCTTGTTCAGCCATTTATCCCAGTTTGCGGGTTTCGCTCGAATGTCCCAGCTCAGGTCTTCACCATTGTAAGCCCCTGCAGCAACAACTTTGCCATGCTCAACCATCATCACGCCTGTAGGGTTATCGTCACCATGAAAACCATAACCAATGACAGAGTTGAAATCGATGTCAGCCAGTGCGTCCGACAGATCGGGTTCATTGTTCCATGCGTCCATGTAGCTTTTCATCCACTCATCCGAAAAGAGGTCAGCCATTTTATATCTCCTGTTATATTGCTGTAGTCAAAAACCCGGACGGACCGGGTTGTAATAAATCTTGCAGAATACAATATCTTAAATTGAGTGGAAAATGAAGAAGTTTAAAGTCTTTGTCCTTCGTCCTTTGTCCCGAGTCCATAGTCTTTTTAAACTCTTTAACCTCTTTAACCTTTCCCCTTTCCCCTTTCCCCTTTCCCCTTTCCCCTTTCCCCTTTAACCTTTACCCTGTAGTTCTCCATGGAACCCCTGAGCATAGAACTAATAACCCTGCTTTTGCTGACGGGTGTATTCGCTGGCACACTGGACAGCATTGCTGGCGGGGGCGGTCTGATCGCCTTTCCAATACTACTGAGTACCGGCATCAACCCGTTGCAGGCATTAGCGACCAACAAACTGCAGGGGAGTTTTGGTACAACGACGGCGGCACTGCATTTCCTCCGCCATGGTGAAATCGATCATGAAGGCATGATTTTTGCTATTGTCTGCACATTTGTCGGCGCAATGCTGGGCGCACTGGCGGTTTCACACATCGATAGCCGTCTGTTAATGACCTTCATCCCTGTGTTGTTGATTGCAAACGCACTGTATTTCCTGTTTTCTCCGCGGGTTGGCGATGTAGAGCGGCACAGGCGTATAAGCATGGGTACTTTCTCCGTGATTTTCGGTGCCGGGCTTGGTTTCTATGATGGTTTTTTTGGTCCGGGAACCGGTGCCTTTTTTGCCCTGGCATTTGTCACAATGCTCGGCTTCAGCCTGAAACAGGCAACGGCACACAGTAAGGTGTTGAATATGACCTCAAATCTGGCAGCCCTGTTATTTTTTATACTTGGTGGCCATGTAGTCTGGAGCATCGGTCTGGTAATGGGTGCCGGCCAGGTCATCGGTGCCAGCATAGGCGCACACCTGGTGATCAAACGCGGCACGGCACTGATCAGGCCGCTTCTTGTTATCGTGAGCATTGCCCTGACGGTAAAACTGGTCGTTGCCGACCCGGCGAACCCGATACGGCATTTGATAGGGTATTAAAATAAAGTATTACGTTTTACGTCATTGCTGTCCCATAAACTTTCCATTGTCATCTTTGATTCTGAACACGCATCAGGCAAACAGCAGAGATACTCTCCTCTCGCAGGGCCCGCAGAGTAACTGTGTTAAAAATCAATAGATTTAAGCATAATCTGGATTCCATGGTGTCTTGTTCTTTATCATTGAATTCAGGAT
>JBLYYR010000090.1:0-3382 GCA_048550195.1 Arenicellales bacterium | reverse complement strand
TGGCAACACTCGCCAAATTGCTTGGACCTGGCGGAGCGAAGGCGATCGTCGCCGACAGCCTTCTTATGAAACAGCAACTCCTGATCATTAATCGGTCCCGTCGACGTGCGCCCAATCTGACTGTCATTGACCGATTGCTGTATACCGCGCGCAGAAAAGGAAAGCCGGGACCGAAAGTCCTTCACAGGAACTCATAGAAGCCATCCTCGACTAAAAAGGCGCCATGCACAAGTTTTTTGACGATATGGGGATAGCTTGGAAAATTAATCTGTCCCCTTTTCGCTTTTAGTCTAAACGTCTGAGCGTTAGCGGGATCGCTGATTTCCAATGGTTGACATTGGTATAACTTTAGTTATACTTTTTAATATGAAAACAGCAATATCAATACCCGATCCTGTGTTTAAAACCGCCGAAAGATTGGCCAAAAGACTTGGCTTGTCCAGGAGCGAGTTATATGTACGTGCAATTTCCAGTTATGTCGAAAAGCATAAAGGCCAAAAAGTTACTGATTCACTAAATGAAGTATATGAGGGCATGGAAAACCAGGGATTGGTAACCGGCTTCAAAAGGGCTCAGATGAAGTCAATTGACAAGGAAGAATGGTAACGGATGAACTTCAAAAAAGGAGAGATCTGGTGGGCAGATCTTGATGAACCAAGAGGTTCAGAGCCGGGCTATAGAAGACCGGTAGTAATTGTTCAATCTGATGATTTCAATAAAAGCAAAATAAAAACAGTTATCGTTGCAGTTATAACCTCAAATCTTAATCTTGCTAAAGCACCTGGAAATATAAAGTTGGGAGCAACTAAAAGTATTGGTCTGAAAAAGGTATCTGTTATAAACGTATCACAGGTAGTCACCCTGGATAAATCCTATCTAACAGAAAAGGCAGGTAAGTTGAGCGCAAACCAGAGGCAGGAATTAAACGAAGGTTTAAAACTGGTTCTGGATATATAAACGACCCACGGGGTCGGACCTAAGCAACCCCCTGTAATCACTAGATACTTACCCCTGATATTGGTTGTTTTCAGGCTTAGAACGCCTATTCAGGTCCCGGAATTGCGCCTGTAAGACGTTCGAGAAACTCGCAAGCCTGAAGCAAAAACGGGGACAGACAACGGTTTTCACCTCTACTAGCCATACCCAGGTTTCTTATGTATAAAAACCGTGGTCTGTCCCCGATTTACATTGATGAATAAACAGTGTTGCTGACTTTTATGTGGCCGGGTGTACAGGTCGTTTCCAGTCAACTCGCCAGATTTATACCCTTTCCAACCGCTGTGTATTCCATGAACTCGTCGCTGCCGAAGTTGCCGACCGTTAAATAATCCTGGTGAATACCCATTCTTGCCTTAATTTCCTGTTCGACTCCTTCGCTCATCCATTTTCTGCTCATATGACGTATTTCCTGTTGCATTAAAACAGCCAACCGTACTGCATTGACTGCCTGCGCCTGATTTTCCATATCATCCGGTGCGGCGAAAAAGACCATGATACCGTCACCGATTACCTGGACCAGGGTTGCGCCTGCACGTTCGATCAGTTCAGTCATGCTCGTCAAATATTCGTTCAATATCCTGGCGACTTCTTCTGCTTGTGCCATATCTACAAAGTCTGTGAAGTTTTGCAGATCTGAAAAGAACACGGTGACATTTCGCCGCTCGCCGGTAACCGTAAATTCCCTGTCACTGGCAATGATCTGGTTGAGCAGTTTCTTCGAAAAGAATCTTGTGAGTCGCTTGTTTTTGAGTATCGTCTCCAGCTGTTCCCTGACTTTTTCATCAAGGCTTTCGTTGAGGGTCTTGAGGTCCTTCTCCTGCCGTCGCATCGTGATCAGGTTCCCCACCCTTGCAACCAGCTCTTTGGCGTTAAAGGGCTTGGCGATATAGTCATCAGCGCCCGTCTCAAGGCCTTCTATCTTCATGGTGCTGGATGCCTTGGCGGTAAGAAAGATGAGCGGGATATGGTTGAGTCGTTTATCGGCCCTGATCGTCCTGCATACATCATAGCCGTTCATTCCCGGCATCATGATGTCGCAGATGACCAGGTCGGGGATTGTATCCCGGGCGACACGCACACCATCCTCTCCATCCCTTGCTTCAATAACCTTGTAGTGCGCCTGCAAACAATTGACCAGGTAGGAACGAATATCCGGATTATCGTCGATTACCAATATTGTGTTATCGGCGTGCATTTTCACAGTTGACTGTTCACCCCCCGACACCTCGCCGTTCCGGGGCACGATATGTTGTTCCAGCCCTGCAATCTCGCCCTTGAGGCCATCGGACAAGGCTTCGTAATCAGTTAATGTTTCCTCATCTGCTGTATCCAGCTCTGCTCCCTCTGGAGGATTGATACTGTAAGGAAGTGTGACCGTAAATTCAGTCCCGAAGCCCGGTTCACTATTTACATCAACGCTGCCTCCATGCAGGAGGACAAGGTCCTTGACCAGCGCCAGACCAATTCCTGTACCTTCATGTGCCCGGGTGGATGACCCGTCAACCTGCCGAAAGCGATCGAATATGTATGGAAGTTCCTGTTTCGGTATGCCGTGGCCCGTATCCTTGACTGAAATCCGGATGCAATTATCGCCATGCGTGCCGGGGACGACAGTAGAGCTGACGTGGATCTTGCCACCTTTCGCTGTAAACTTCAGTGCGTTTGAGAGCAGGTTGGAGAAGACCTTTTCGAGTATTTCGGCGTCGAAACAGGTTTCCATGCCATCATCATCCGCGCTGATCTGCAGCTGGATCCCGTTTCTCTCGGCGGATGGGATGAAAGAGCTGACGATGCCTTTCAGGAACTGCGTCAGGTTGCCTTTTTTAACCATCAACTTCATGCCGCCGGCTTCCAGCTTGGCGATATCAAGCAGTTGGTTAATCAGTCTGAGCAAGCGTCGGCAGTTTCTGAGCATCACCTCGAGCTGGGATGGGGGAGGTCTGGCGGCACCGGCCAGGCAGTCTTACAGCGGGTCAATGATCAGTGTCAACGGTGTTCTGAATTCGTGAGAGAGATTGGCAAAGAAACGGTTCTTGATTTGATCCATTTCGATCAGCTTGTTCGCTTGCTCTTCGATGGTGGCCCTGGCTTCATTGGCTGCTGCAAGCGCCTTGCCGGTTTTTTCCTGTTCTACAGACAATGCGGAAATAATCCGCTTGTTTTCCGCAACAAAATAGTTGACCACCACATACACCAGTGACTGGCGCACGTGATATTCATGACATAAAACACAATCATGTACCACCCGCATAGCGGGGGGTATGAAGCAGCCCCCCAAGGGGGGGCGATTAGCGGTGAAGGCCCCATGGGGGCCACATGAACCCGCCTCGGTAGTTTCTCGTTACGTTAGTCGTCTAAATCGAACTCATCTTGTCGACGATCC
>JBLYYR010000089.1:0-16845 GCA_048550195.1 Arenicellales bacterium | reverse complement strand
GTGATGAAGAATTTTCAGATACAGGCACTCCAATCACAACAAAACTGGAAATCGAACCTGATGTGATGAACAAAAGCCCCGTTGCTGAACAGCAAACCGAAGACCAGACAATGCCTGATCATGCACCCTGGGCGATAAGCAGGGAAAATGCTTTTTTGATGACGAGCATGTTGCAGGAAGTCATACGCGGCGGCACCGGACGCAAAGCGAGATCACTGGGACGCTCTGATATCGGTGGCAAGACCGGTACCACAAATGACCAGCAGGATGCATGGTTCAGCGGTTTTGGCCCTGGTGTAGAAACAACGGTCTACATTGGTTTTGACACACCTTCTCCCATGGGCCGCAAAGAAGTGGGCGGACGGGCGGCTCTGCCGGTGTGGATAGACTATATGAAAGTGGCTTTAGACGGGGTGCCTGAGAAACCCATCGATATACCTGTTGGCATTGTCCCTGCCTACGTCGACAAACAAACCGGCAAGCATACCCCCAAAGAGTATCCTGGGGCTATGCTGGAATATTTCATGGTCGGTCAGGAACCTGGGTCAGGTATACGCTCTGCAGGCGACCCGCCATACCCTGAAGAACAAACGGACGAAGAACTGCCTGAGGATATATTTTAGTAAAGTTGAACGTGTGAAAGAAAAAAACTTAAAAGATATTAATTCGTTTTTTTCTTTGCCGCCTTCTTTTTAACTGTTTTTTTCTTTACAGCCTTCTTCTTTTTAGCCTTCTTTTTGACTGCCGTAGCGCCTCGTTTCTCGGCGGCTCTGATGGCCTTTGCGCCACGTGCAGATATCAGGCGTATTTTTTTACCGCTGGACTCCAGCTCATCCAACAGTTCATAAGCTTTTGACAGCTTATTTTCAGCCACTTTAATTGTGGCATCAGGTCGACCTTGCGGGTTTTTTATCAGGACAAATCCGCCGCCATAAAACTGCTGTGTGAGGCGTTTTTTTACCTTGGTTGTTTCAGCAAGTATCGATTTACAATCATCCAGAGTTAACGACTCCGGCTCCCTGTCCTTCGGTATTTTAGCATTCTTGAACCCGTCGGTGATGAATGGTCCCCAGCGACCATCAAGAATTTGCACAGCCTCTCCTTCGAAAAGCTGTATTTCCTTCTCCGCATCTGATTTCTTCTTATCGTTGATAAAAATCAGGGCCTGTTCCAGCTCGATGATATGCGGGTCTTCAGGTTCAATAGAAACATTATTTTTTACTAGATCTATGCCCTTAACAGCCTGTTTTTCAAGCAGATCTCTGACTTCGGTGTTGACAAAGCTGGCATAGGAACCAAAACGGCCGGTGCTGACCATAACTTCTTCACCGACAGGTGTTTCACCTAGAATTCTTGGTAACTCGAACAGGGGGATAACGTCTTCCAGCGAAACTTTGTCCATGCGCTGATCCGGACGCAATCCTGCAAATACGGGTTTTTCCTCATCTGCACTGGTACCAATCTGTGCATAAGGGCCGAAGCGGCCGATTCTGACACTTACCGGGCGACCACTCTTCGGGTCAAGACCAAGCAAGCGGGCTTGCATTGCTTCATCGCGAGATATATCTTCCGAATTTTCCACATCTTTGTGAAACGGCCAGTAAAATGCGGCGATCATCTCCTGCCATTTCAAATCGCCGGCAGCAATTTTGTCAAATTCGTCCTCAACCCGGGCGGTGAAGTTAAAGTCGATGACTTCATCAAAATATTTGACCAGAAAATCGGTCACCACGCCGGCTATATCAGTAGGAAATAACTTGGACTTTTCGGCACCTGTAATTTCGATTTTGTCTTCATCTACTACCTTTGTACCGTCCAGCACACGAACCCTGACAAGTCGCTCGCGTCCTTCCCTCTCTTCTTTATTGACGTAGCCACGGTTCTGAATAGTGGATATGGTAGGGGCGTAGGTGGACGGCCGGCCAATACCCATTTCTTCAAGTTTTTTCACCAGGCTGGCTTCCGTGTATCTGGCGGGCGGGCGACTAAATACCTCCTGCGCCTGCATCAACAAACGAGGCAGGTCCTGTCCAGTGCGTAAAGGCGGAAGCATTTTACTGTCATCATTCTCACTATTACCATAAACCTTCAGGAACCCATCAAATACAAGCACCTCCCCCTTAGCCTGCATTGTCTCGTCGACTGTAGAGATATCAACTGTCGCAGTCGTGCGCTCAAGCTTTGCATCAGCCATCTGCGAGGCAATAGCCCGTTGCCAGATCAACTGGTACAGGCGTTGCTCGTTTCTTTCTCCCGCAACCTTATCGATCGAAAAATCTGTCGGTCGTATCGCCTCATGGGCTTCCTGGGCCCCGGCAGATTTAGACTTATAGGCCCGGGTCTGAATGTAGTTTTCGCCAAATTCTTTTCCGATTACTTCTTTTGCCTGAGCGACTGCGAGTTCTGATAAGTTAACAGAATCAGTACGCATATAAGTGATCTTGCCAGATTCATAAAGGCGCTGCGCAATCACCATGGTCTGTTTGACAGAGAAGCCCAGCTTCTGCGAAGCCTCCTGCTGCAATGTAGAAGTAGTAAAAGGTGCACGCGGTGATCTTTTTGCTGGTTTCTTTGTAATATCAGCAAGGATGAAGTTAGCCTCTGCAACACTTTCAAGGAATGTTGTCGCGTCATCCAGATTCAATTTATCTTTGGGCAACCGAGCTGCAAGCACAGCTCCACCACCTGCATCAAACTCTGCACTAATTCTGAACGAGGACTCAGCTACAAATCTATCAATTTCTCGCTCACGATCAACAATCAACCTAACCGCCACTGATTGCACGCGTCCAGCCGACAAGCCTGTCTGAATTTTTTTCCACAGCACCGGCGATAGTTCGAAGCCTATCAATCGGTCAAGAACTCTACGTGCCTGCTGCCCGTTGACCAGGTTTCTATCTATCCTTCGCGGGTTTTCAATCGCATGCAGGATTGCGGGTTTGGTAATTTCGTGAAAAACAATACGACGGGAATTATCTTCATTTAGTCCCAGCGTTTCTTCAAGATGCCAGGCGATGGCTTCGCCTTCACGGTCTTCGTCTGATGCCAGCCAGACCATTGAGGCCTTTTTAACGGCTTTTCTAAGATCAGCAATGACTTTCTTTTTATCGTCAGATATTTCGTAGATAGTTTCAAAATTGTTATGAATATCTATGGCATTTTTTTTTGGTAAATCCCGGATGTGGCCATAGCTTGAAAGTACCAGAAAGCCGTCACCAAGAAATTTCTCAATGGTTTTGGCCTTGGCCGGTGATTCAACAATGACGAGATTTTCACTCACAGATATTTATCTTCCGAACATGATAATTGTTTGTCCAGATGGCAAGATTACCAGCAGGATGGCACAGGCTGCACAGATCACAGCAAGCGGCGATTCTGCCAAGATCTACGACAGAAAACAAACGCCAGCAGGAATCCTGATGAGGGATATCAGAAATATTACTATAAAAACAAAAAGTTAAGAGTATATAAAAATCTTAGTGCAGGACATCCTGCTCTAGCTCAAACAGAAGATTTTCCAGCCACAGGTAGTTGGTCTCTCTTCCAGGCTGGTTGTAAAGGACCATCATTGCAACCCATTTCATCTGGTCCAGATCAATATTTTCAGACTCCAGGGCCATTGCACGATCCACTATCACTTCACGTACAGACGGTGTGATGATCTTATAAAATTCAAGCCGCGAGAGAAAGCCGACAGCCGACAGCGATATTTTCTCCAGCTCCCGCACAGAATAGACGCGCGTGCTGGACGTGGATGCATTGATTGTATGAGGATAATCATCCTGTTCACAAAGCATAGAAAGATCTTCCAGCCATTCAAATGCCTTAGTGATCTCTCCCTGCTTAAAACCTGCATGGCCAAGCTCGGCAGTTAGCGTTGAAACATCAGGTTCTTCGCTTTGCTCATAATCATCATCAATAAAATTCTCAAAGATGTACATCAGTACATCCAGCATATTGTCTTTCATGGCAGGTTCCAGGGGAATGAAAGGCTTACCGTGCAGAAACAAATCTGTCGGTGCGGGGTCACTTCAAAGCAGTGATGGCATCTTTCAGTATATAACATCGCCAAATCGCAGGTTAACCTCTATATATGAATCAAATTATAGCAGATTACTCGACAATCACACATGAGATACTTAACTCCATGAAATTATCGCACCTGAGACACATCCCCAGTCTTAATTTTTTCTACTATACCTCCCTCCTGGCAGACTATCTATCAAACCCTTAAGTTCCAGCTGACTCAGGTTTGCTGATAGCTCATCAATATGCATAGCGGTGCGTGATATAAGCTTATCCAGTGTCACCGGGTCGTATCCCAGAGCATCCATCAAAAGCCGCTCCTGTTCTGGCAGGTCGCTCGCCATAATTATACTTTCATTTTTACTATTACCGCCTGTATCTCTATGCTCTTCTGACACATCAGGCAGCACCATCAGGATTTCTTCAGCTATGTCCTCTGCTGTCTCAACCAGTTTTGCTCCCTGCTTGATAAGCCAGTGACAACCACGCGACTGGGGAGAATGAATCGAACCGGGGATAGCAAATACTTCCCTGCCCTGCTCCATAGCACACCTGGCTGAAATGAGTGAACCACTGCGTTTAGCCGCTTCCACTACCAGGGTTCCCAGTGACAATCCACTAATCACGCGATTTCGCCGCGGAAAATTCGATTGTAAAGGACCTGTCCCCACCGGAAATTCAGATACCAGCAGGCCATTCTCTACGATCCTGTAAGCCAGCTCACGATGATGCGATGGGTAGATCCTGTCCAGGCCGGTAGCAGCAACAGCGATGGTTTTGCCACTATTGCCCGTTCCTACCTTTGCATCCAGCGCTCCCTGATGGGCAGCACCATCAATCCCGGCAGCCAGTCCTGAGGTAATGGTTAAACCACATACAGCTAGTTCAGTTGAGAATGCTCGTGCGTTCTCAATTCCACCCGGTGTGGGGTTGCGACTGCCGACGATAGAAAGTTGTGGCGAATGCAGTAGTTCTGCATCACCTTTCAGGAATAATACAGGAGGAGGCCGGTGAATCCTGGCTAGTAATTCTGGATAATCAGGTTGCTGGAAAAAAACAACTTGATGACAGGGGCTTTCTTCCAGCCACAGAATGTCCAGCTCAACATTAGTCGCCTCTACCCCTTTTAACAGGATATTAACTACCTCACGCGAGACATCGGGGATGCGTGACAACTGCGTCCGATTGGCCTTAAATACCGCACTGGCGGAACTGAAATATTGAAAAAGATTTGAGAACGCTGCAGGGCCAACGCCTGACACCCTGTTCAACGCCAGGCAAGCGGTAAGTTCTTCATCCATTGGTTGGCAGACTATCCTTGTCTGATTATCGGCAGGGCGCCTCCAGAACAGATAGCGCGACCTTCTTTACTCTATGTTAATGACCTTGTCATTGACCAGTACACCCTGCGTAGAGCGCATGATCAGGCCATAACTGATTTTTCCATAGGTCTTAAATACCATGATGATTCCACTACGCTCAATCGGCAATCTATATTTTTTCTTTGTCACAGGATCCCTTTGCACGCCTCTGTCACGCATTGTCTGTAAGACATGTCCTGGTTCCAGGCCCTGATCAGAACCTGCAGAAAGAGTGACTACGTCGCCCGCACCGTACTCAGCCATTTCCGTTACAGCACCCAGTATATTTATTGAAATAGGTTCAGTAAAAGGCTTTGGATGATAATAAGGCAAACTCAGTGTAACCACTGCTGGCACCAGGCGATCACCCTGATTTACCTCCTTGTTAGACTTGATAATCCGGAGTTTTGCAGGATCACCCGGTTTGAGCATTTCCGCCTCACCGAGCGTTTCCGTTTCGTAAGCGATTACCTTTTTATTATCAGGGTTTATCAATGCCCCACGCATCCTGATGATTTTAAACCTAGCACCCGGTGCACCATCAATCTTGCGCGCATACATATCACTCAGTGCACCGAGCACCACTTGATGATCAATGCCTTCTGTCACATAGGCCAGATTGTCGAGATTTCGTGACTCAACGATTTGCCTGTCCTCCAGAAATGCCATGATCACCTGTGGCGGGATAGCAGGGATAGCATTATCCAGCTTCTCGATATAAACAGCTGGCCCCATTTTCACTACCTTCCTGGCAGCCCGTTCACGCCCGCTAAGATGCTCAAGATATGGCTTGCCATCCGCGTAACGCAGCACCAGCCTGTCACCAGGAAAGATTAAATCGGGATTCTGGATCTGGCTGTTCTGACGCCATATCTCAGGCCAGCGCCAGGGGTCTTTGAGGAATTTCCCTGAGATATCCCACAGGGTGTCACCTTTTACAACGGTATAATCTACCGGGTGATTGTCAGCCAGCTCTACCGAGGCAGCACTCACTGCGGCGGAAACAACTAAAGCCGTCAAGAGTAGAGTAATTTTTAGTGAGTTAAGAATCTTCATGTGGTCTATCCCGTCTTTTTTCGGAAGTCTAGATGAATACACCGAATCTGGCCATGTCGGCTATCAACAAAAGGGGCACTTTCATCGGTTTTTCAAAGGATCATAGCACCAAGTTAAAGTAATTTCTTCATATTTTGCTCTAACTTACACTGCTAAACAGGTCCAGGGCAAGCATTCTCTGCTATTTATTCGTCGATTAATGTTACAAATAGTAAAAATAGACCTACTTTATTCATCACAGGGTATAATTCGGCAATACAATTCCCTGATATGATAACCAATATGGCTCTACTAGACATACTAATCTATCCTGACCCACGACTCCACGTAAAAGCTCGGCCGGTTGAGCAAGTAGACAATCGCATTCAGACGCTGATTGAAGACATGTCCGAAACCATGTACGCCGCGCCTGGCATAGGCCTGGCTGCACCTCAGGTAAATATACTTGAGAGGATTATTGTTATAGACATCAGTGATAGTAAGGACTCACTATTGGTGATGGTAAACCCGGAGATCATCAAAGCAGAGGGCTGTACCGAACATGAAGAAGGATGCCTGTCGGTACCCGGCATCTATGCGCAGGTCAGCCGTGGCGAAAAAATCCATGTGCGGGCACTGGACCAAGACGGCAAACCATTTGAGCTGACTGCCGAAGGGCTACTCGGAGTTTGCATCCAGCACGAAATCGACCACCTGGACGGAAAAGTCTTTGTAGACTACCTGTCACGAATGAAACAGGATCGAATCAAAAAAAAGATGCTAAAAACACAACGAAACCCCTGACAATCACCGCTAATCAACTAAACACAAATCAGCACGCGCTTATGAGAATCATCTTTGCCGGTACGCCGGAATTTTCTGTTCCTGCTCTGGAAGCATTACTTGCCGCCGGGTTCGACGTGGTCGCAGTCTATACTCAACCAGACCGCCAGGCAGGCCGCGGGAGAAAAACCCGCCCCGGCCCGATAAAGCAATGCGCCCTGCAACATGGCCTGGTGATTGAGCAACCCGCCACACTGAAAGATGCTGCAGCAAAAATACAGGCCTATTCTGCAGATGTCATGGTGGTGGTCGCTTACGGCCTTCTCTTGCCTCCCGAAATATTGCAGATTCCTCTCTACGGCTGCCTGAATATTCATGCCTCCCTGTTGCCCCGATGGCGAGGTGCTGCGCCGATACACCGGGCAATTGAAGCCGGCGATAAAGAAACAGGGATTACTATCATGCAGATGGATTCCGGCCTTGATACCGGCAAAATCCTTAAGCAATATCCTGTCATTATCGAACAAACAGACACCGGACAACAGCTGCATGACCGGCTGGCAGGTGCCGGTGCGGCGGCAATCACTGATGTCCTGTCAAATCTCGCCTGGTATCAGAAAAATGCTGTTCCCCAACAGGATGAACTAAGCAGCTATGCGAGAAAAATCAGTAAGCAGGAGAGCACCCTGGACTGGTCAGAAGAATGCGGGGTGATAGAACGACGCATCCGCGCTTTCGACCCCTGGCCCGGGACACAGACCTGGTACGGGGGCATCAAGTTACGAATATTACAGGCTCAATGCTGTGAGGAAAGCTTACCGGCTGAGGCGGGAACTATTCTGTCTGCTGATAAATCCGGTATTCGCATCGCCTGCGGAAAAGGCGTTTTACTGATTAATAGATTACAGCGACCGGGCGGCAAGTCTCTGTGTGCGGCCGACTTCCTGAATGGTATGCAGCTGGATACTGGAGTCGTGCTGGAACAACAAAGCCAATGACCCGGGCCAATGAAAAAATTTCTGCCCGACTTGTTGCCAGCAGGGCTGTGCAACTTGTGGCCGATAAAGGATTAAACAGTGACAGGGCACTGGAGGACGCAGGAATTAGCAGGTTAGCAGATGCCCGCGATGTGTCATTTGCCAAATCTATCTGCCTTGGCACGCTGCGCTGGCATCAACAACTGGAAGCAATACTCTCCCAGCTACTGGAAAAGCCTCTGCAGCGCAAACACCGGGATGTACATTTTCTTTTATTAACAGCACTGTTCCAGCTGTCAAAAACTGATATCGCCAGGCATGGAATAGTTTCAGAGACGGTTAATCTCGTTTACACCATAAAGAAAAAATGGGCAAAAGGTCTGGTCAATGGTGTTCTGAGAAACTATTTGCGACAGACTGATTCTCTGAAGAATAAAATAGAACGCGACCCGGTTGCAGCAAGCTCCCACCCGGACTGGCTATTGCAAATCATCCAGACATCATGGCCTGACCAGTGGCGGGATATTACGGATGAAAACAATAAACAGGCACCGATGTCCCTGCGCATTAATTTACAGCGCACTAGTCGCAAGGACTACCTTGGTCAACTTGAATCATCCGGCATTCCAGCTCTGGGCAGTGACATATCACCTTCCGGCATTACGCTGGAAGCTCCCTGCCAGGCAGATAAATTGCCCGGTTTTGACGACGGCCTGGCCTCTGTTCAGGATATAGCACCACAGCTAGCCGCCAGCCTGCTCGACCTGCAAGAAGGCCAGCAGGTACTTGATGCCTGTGCTGCACCCGGTGGTAAAACAGCCCATATCGTTGAGGCATCAAATGGGGAGGTAGAATTAACCGCACTGGAACTGGACCCGCAGCGCCTGCTTCGCATCAACCAAAACATGGAGAGGCTGGGTCATGAAGTTGATGTAAAGCAGGGAGATGCCAGCAAGCCGGAAACATGGTGGTCTGGCCGGAAGTATGATCGCATTCTTCTGGATGCCCCTTGCTCGGGCTCCGGTGTAATTCGTCGCCACCCGGATATTAAGCTGCTGCGCAGGGCCACTGATATCGAAAATCTTGCACACCAGCAACTGCAGTTGTTGCACGCACTGTGGCCGTTACTGAAACAGGGTGGAAAATTACTATACGCGACATGCTCTATTCTGCCACAGGAGAATGAAGATGTTATCGGCAACTTCCTGTCACAAGAAGACAATGCAAAAGAGCTGCGTATAGATGTACACTACGGTCACCCACGCCAGTATGGAATACAAATTTTACCTGGCGAACACATGATGGACGGCTTCTTTTATGCTTGCCTGCAAAAAAACTAGCGAACAACTCACACTTTGTCTCTTGCTGCTGCTCTCGCTCTGGTCCTGTGCTGCCAGCAGTCGCGGCTTCACAATTGATCATATAGAATCTTACCATGATGGTGAGTCTATTCAGGTTGATGGAAATCTTACCCTGAACCTGACTGATGATGTAAGAAAAGCACTCAGTAAGAGTATACCGCTGCAATTGAATATGGAGTTTATCCTCAGGCGGGTACGTAGTTATGTATGGGACAAGGAAGTGGCTATCTGGACCGTGCCGATTGCCATATTCTATAAACCGGTATCCGATGAATATGTGGTAAGCAGGCCAGATTTACTGAATCAGCAGGAAAGCTTTGGCAGCCAACGTGCGGCTCTGGAGAGACTGGGTGCATTCAAACAGTTGAGCCTGCCATTGGAGCAACCATTACTCCGGGGGAAAAAATACGTTCTCGAAGCACGCATCAAGCTGGATCTGAGTAAGTTGCCGGCCATGATGCGTCCACTGGCCTATTTTTCATCATCCTGGCATCTGAACAGCAAGTGGACAGATTGGCCTCTCAAACACTAAAAGAAATCATTGCCGGTCCTGTATCGGCATTGATACTGTCGTTAATATTGTTAGCGGCCCTTTTGCTGCTCAGCATAGCCGCACAAAACTCGGCACAGCTGTCTGAACTCTACGCACCACTACTGGTCATCAACCTGGTTGGTATCTTCGTTCTGTTGATACTAAACCTGGGTAGTATTTACAAACTGATCAAGCAGGTCCAGGCGAAGGTTATCGGATCACGACTTACCTTGCGTATGGTTGGCATGTTCACACTGCTTGCCTTTCTGCCTCTATCTGTCGTCTATTATATCTCAACGCAATTTCTCAGCCACGGCATCGACAGCTGGTTTGATGTGCGTATTGAACAGGCAATGTCCGATGCCACCCTGTTAGGTCAGGTGTCTCTGAAATCATTAAAAGAAGGACAGGTCGATACCCTGATACGCTACGTTGCAGACTTAGAAGAACAGACTGACAACCTTGAAATGATCAGCCTGCTTGATCGTATACGGCGTGATGAAGGTTACAATGAAACAGCCATGTTTACCCAACGGGGCCGAATTCTTGCTTCCAGCTCCATGCAGCCAGGCACCTTGCTACCCTCACAGCCTGATGAGCGTGTGTTCACTGCGCTCAGCACACAAGGTGTTTATGCTGATCAGGAAACCGGCATAGACGGTAGCCAGATACTGCGAATTGCGGTTATCGTACCCTCTAAATCAGTGGGCACGCCGTCAAATGTACTGCAGGCAATAAAACCGATTCCCCTCCGCTTTGCAAACCTGGAATCCAGCATCAATACAGCCATCGGTGAATATGATCGATTACTCTACCTGCGCGGCCCGATAAAGTTCGGCTTCATCATGACATTAAGCCTGGTCGGCCTGATGACATTGCTGCTCGCTGTCTGGACCGCTATTTTTTCTGCCCAACGTCTGGCATCTCCATTGCGTGAACTGGCTGAGGGCACTCAGGCAGTTGCCGACGGCAACTACAGCACACAACTGCCCGTGACCTCCAGTGACGAATTCGGTATTTTGATAAAGTCATTCAACCGCATGACCCAGCAGATCTCCAGGGCGCGCGAAAATGCACAACACAGCCAGACCAGGCTGGTTGAACAACATACCTATCTGGAAACAGTACTTAGCCACCTGTCATCCGGAGTCCTGTCCTTTGATGCCGACCGTCGCCTGCGAGCTCATAATAGCCGAGCCTGTGAAATACTGGATATAGAAAAGATGGATGAGCTGTATGACCAGGATTTGTATTCCCTGTCTTTGATGCTGCCGTTACTAAAAGGTTTTTTCACCAGGCTAGACGAAACCATGTCAATAAATAAACCTGAATGGAACGAAGAAATGGTTCTCTTCAGTTCACACGGGAAACAGGTCCTACTCTGTCGCGGTACGCGCCTGCCCGGAAAGCTACCGGCTGGGTCTGGTTATGTCTTTGTCTTTGATGACATCACCGTCATGCTGCAGGCACAGCGTGATGCCGCATGGGGTGAAGTTGCCAGGCGTCTGGCACACGAAATCAAGAACCCGTTGACACCTATCCAGCTGTCAGCCGAGCGTATCAGGCATAAATACCTGCCTACCCTTGATGACAGCGAGAAACAAACACTGGATCGTGCAACCCGAACCATCTCTGAACAGGTCGAATCAATGAAAGAGATGGTGAATGCCTTCTCCAACTATGCTCAACCGGTCAGCATGAATATACACAATGTGAACCTGAACCAGTTACTCGCTGATGTCGTCGAACTCCATAAAGGACATAATGAGCCGATCGAGATCAAGCTGTCGCTGGATGAATCAATTTCACCGATGATGCTCGACTCAGGACGCATGCGCCAGGTATTTAACAACCTTATTGTCAACGCTGTGCATGCATTAAAGCAAACCGAACATGCACAGCTGCGAGTCAGTACACAATCCGGAACCGGCAAAAAGGCAGACATCGTCACCATTTCTTTTGAGGATAATGGCCCGGGAATCCAGAAGGAACTGCTGGATAACCTGTTTGAGCCCTATGTCACCAGCAAGGAAAAGGGCAGCGGTCTGGGTCTGGCAATTGTGAAAAAGATAATCGATGAACATGGCGGCACTATCTGGGTAAAAAACATGAAAAATGGAGGCAGCTGCTTTACCATTCAATTACCTGTAAAAACATATGGATCAAATGAGCACCAACCAGGTAAACAGGAACAATGAAAAATAACCGCATTCTAATCACTGATGATGAGCCGGAAATCTGCCGGCTGGTTCAGGAAATCCTGGAAGATGAAGGCTACATCGCCGTAACTGCCAATAATGCTGATGAGGCACGAAAAGCTCTGACTGAATTCAAGCCTGATCTTGTATTACTGGACATCTGGATGCCCGGTACCGATGGTATTAGCCTGCTTAAAGAATGGATGAATAATGAGGAAACACCGCCTTCAGTAGTCATGATGTCAGGCCATGGAAATGTTGAAACTGCTGTAGAGGCGATACGCTATGGTGCCTACGATTTTCTTGAAAAACCGCTCTCCATGGCAAAACTCGTGGTTACCGTGCAAAGAGCGATGCAAAACGTGCAGTTACTCAATGAAAACGTACAACTGCGACAGCAATTGCAACCACTCAATGAACTGATAGGTGATAGCCCGAGTATGCTGCAACTACGGGAGCAGATAAAACTTGTTGCTAACAGCGAAAGCTGGGTGCTGGTTACAGGCGAACCGGGTAGCGGCAAGGAAGTCGCCGCACGCATGATACATAAACTTAGCCCACGCGCTGAAGGTGAGCTGGTAACCATAAACCTGGCCGCCATCCCGGCAGAGAATATTGCTGTACAAATGTTCGGTTCGGAAAAAGATGGACTGATAACGGCTGGTTCATTTGAGCAGGCCAAAGGTGGCACGCTACTACTGGATGAAATAGCAGACATGGACCTGGGTACCCAGGCCAAGCTAATTGGCGCCCTGCGGGAGAACCGATTCCTGCGCGTGGGTGGCAGCTCACCGGTAGAACTTGACGTGCGTATAATCGCAGCCACTACGCACAACCTTGAGGAACAGGTTACTGCCGGGCTTTTTCGCGAGGACCTTTATTATCGCCTGAATGTTGTGCCTATACAGATGCCTCCTTTGCGTGAGCACCCAGAAGACGTTTCTATGCTGATTGACTATTATCTCGACTATATGGTCAGGATTGAGCATCTTCCTTATCGCCACTTCTCAACTGCCTCATTAAGTATACTCCGTCAATACAGCTGGCCCGGGAATGTTCGTGAATTAAAAAACCTGATACAGCGCTTGCTGATTTTAAACCGTGGAGAAGAAGTGTCTGTTGAAGAAGTGCAATCCGCTCTCGGAAAACGTACCGTGGCAAATGTATCTTCTGAACCAGCACCAGATTACAACCAGTCACTGCGCGATGCACGTGATCAATTTGAACGTGGTTATTTACTCCACCACCTGAACAAGGTCGCTGGCAACGTCAGTGAATTAGCACAGATTGTCGGCATGGAAAGAACACACCTCTATCGTAAGCTCAAGGCACTGGATATCAACCCAAAGAACTGCCGAAAACATTAAGTAGAGGTCAGAGATCCCTTAAATGAAGATAATCATTCTTGGTGCCGGACAGGTAGGCACATCTATTACCGAAATACTGTCACGCGAGGCAGGCGGTGATATCACTCTGGTTGATATCGATGAGGCTCGATTGAGCCTGCTGCAAAACCGTTTTGATATCCGCACGGTACACGGGCATGCTTCGCACCCGGAAGTTTTGCGTGAAGCGGGATGCGACGATGCTGAACTGATTCTTGCCGTCACCAATAGCGACGAGACAAATATTGTCGCCTGCAGAACCGCCGCTTTTTTATTCAATACCCCGAAAAAAATTGCACGCCTGCGTTCAACTCAGTATTTCGCAGAAGACGCTGGCTTTATTACAGATGGCCTTGGCATAGACCACATCATCAGCCCGGAACAAATTGTCACTACTGAGCTGCTGCGACTGATAGAAAGACCGGGTGCTCTGCAGGTGCTGGACTTTGCCGGCGGGCGCATACAGCTGGTCGCCATCAAGGCCTATGATGACGGCCCTCTGGTCGGTCACCACTTACGCGAACTGAAAGACCACTTATCTAATATCGAAACACGTGTTGTTGCCATCTACCGGCAGGGTGAGGCCATCATGCCTGATGGCGAAACTGTGATTGAAGTCAATGATGAAGTCTTTTTTATTGCGGCTACAGAACACATCCGTGCCGTGATGAGTGAAATGCGTAAACTTGATAAACCAGTCCATACCATCATGCTTGCCGGCGCGGGCAACATTGGCTTCCGGCTGGCTGAAGCTCTGGAACAGAAAAACTATAAGGTCAAGCTAATTGAACAAGACCCGGAGTGTGCCGAAGAAGTCTCAAAACACCTCAAACGGACAATAGTCCTGATCGGTGACTCAGCAGACGAAGAACTGCTAAAGATGGAGAATATTGACAGGATGGATGTGTTCTGCGCCATCACAAATGATGATGAGGCCAACATCCTGTCTGCCATGCTGGCAAAACAGCTTGGTGCCCGCAGGGTGATGTCTATTGTCAACCGAACCGCCTATGCGGATCTGATAGAGCGCACCATGATCGATATTGCCTATTCGCCGAAACAAGCCACCATCGGCAGCGTATTGCCAAAATTTCGAACCGGTGCACTAGAGGCGGTACATTCCCTGCGTCTGGGAACTGCAGAGGCAATTGAAGCTATTGCGCTGGATGATAAATCAAGTAAAGTCGTCGGACGCCGCATTGATGAAATACCATTGCCGAAAGGCACTATTATTGGTGCCATTCTGCGTGACGACGAAGTGATAATCCCCCATCATGATACTGTTATTGTTGATAATGACCACGTCATCCTGTTTGTTCAGGAGAAGAAGCACATCAATGAAGTAGTTGGCCTGTTTCAGGTCAGTGCATTATTTATCTGAAGTTTCCCGGCCAGGCTCATTCCAGTATGCAATCACGGCTCATCCTAAAAGTCCTTGGTTTTCTGATAATCATATTCAGTGTGAGCCTGCTGCCACCCCTGCTAATCGGCTGGTTTGATAATGACGGCACCCTGCAGGTATTCCTGCAGTCCTGGGGCGGCCTGCTGCTGCTCGGTGTACTAATGTGGTTCCCAAACCGAAAGAAATCAGATGATCTGCGGATTCGTGATGGCTTCCTCATTGTTGTTTTGTTCTGGCTGGTGCTGGCGCTCTCAGGTGCCCTGCCCTTCATCCTGTCGGAACACCCTCAAATGTCAATTGTTGATGCCATATTTGAATCTATGTCTGGCCTGACAACCACAGGCGCTACCGTATTGACCGGCCTCGATCAACTGCCGCACTCAATTCTTTATTATCGCCAGCAGCTGCAATGGCTGGGAGGCATGGGCATCATCGTCCTCGCGGTGGCTATTGCCCCCGTTCTTGGTGTCGGCGGCATGCAGCTGTTCCGTGCCGAAACACCCGGCCCGATGAAAAATAATAAACTTACACCGCGCATAACCGAAACCGCTAAAGCCCTGTGGCTTATTTATTTCGGCCTTACGGTACTCTGTGCGGCCCTTTATTTTGCCGCTGGCATGAGTCTATTCGATGCCATCGGCCACAGCTTTTCAACTCTGGCGATAGGCGGTTTCTCAACCCATGATATGAGTATTGCTTACTTCAACAGCCCTCTGATTGAGAGTATCGTAATAGTGTTTATGCTTATTGCCGGCATTAATTTTTCACTGCACTACCTGGCCATACATCGCCGCAATCTGCGGCATTATTTTTTTGATTCTGAGGTCAAGGCATATCTATTGATACTGTCTGTCCTGACCGTGATCACGGTCAGCCTGCTGATCAGAGATGGTGTCTTTTCAGACATCACTAGCGCTATCCGCTATGGCCTGTTTCAGGTTGTATCTATTGCCACCACCACTGGCTTTACCACCAGCAGTTTCATCTACTGGCCCGGACTGCTGCCGGTTCTCCTCCTGATAGGCAGCTTTGTCGGTGGGTGTGCCGGCTCTACCGCTGGCGGTATGAAGGTAATCAGGGTAGAACTGTTACTGCGCCAGGGCCGACGTGAAATCGACCGCCTGCTGCATCCCAATGCAGTGCTACCGATAAAACTCAATAAGCGACCAGTACCGGATGGTGTTATCAACGCTGTCTGGGGCTTTTTCGCCCTTTATGTGATCAGCTTCGTTAGCCTCGGCCTGCTTATGATGATGAGTGGCTCAGATATAGTCACCGCTTTCTCTGCCACCGCTGCCTGCCTCAATAATCTGGGACCCGGTCTGGGTGAGGTGGCTGATAACTACCGCTCTATCAGTGATTCCGGGAAGTGGATACTAAGCTTTGCCATGCTACTCGGCCGCCTGGAATTATTTTCCCTGCTGGTAGTTCTTACCCCTGCATTCTGGAAGGGTTAGGTAAGGACAGGACATTACGTTTTACGTTTTACGTTTTACGTAAAACTTTATCGTACCCAGTCAACGATATGATCCTCAAGCTCATCGCTATCCACATTTGTTTCAATAACCACTTTTCCCCGCACTGAAGCTCCTGATTCATGCACGGTTTCCGATGAACCGGAAACCAGAGGGTGCCACCATGCCAGATCGCGCCCTTCAGCCAGACGACGATAGGCACAGTCGGCCGGCATCCAGCTTAAATCTTCGAGATTGTCCGGTGTCAATTTGACACAATCGGGTACCAGCACACAACGTTGCTGATAATCACCGCAGGTGCAGGTATCCT
>JBLYYR010000088.1:0-10226 GCA_048550195.1 Arenicellales bacterium | reverse complement strand
ATGAAAAAGGCCCGTGCCACCCACACAGCCGCCATATCACTGCTGAAAAAGACATAAAACAGCAACAGATTGGTGATAAAAAATACGTACACCGCTGGTAGAAAGGTGGCACGCTTATAGCGAGAGGTAAGCCAGCCAAACAGCGGCACCATGGCGAGCATGGCAAGAAAAGTACCGGTAAACAACCACTGCAGATTGTCTACGCCGCCAGCAATGCCCATCTCGTCACGCAACGGGCGTAAAATGTAGTAACTGCAGAGCAGTGCAAAGAAATAGGAGAAAGCCCACAGCATTGCCCGCACTTCTCCAGCCTCAACATTAACCAGTTGCTGGAGCCTGGTGTATACCCATTTCATACCCGGCCGGTGTATGTTCTGCATAAAGACACTCTTCTGAATAGCCGCTGCAATATAAGTCCGCAAACGGCAATATGTCCAGGTAATTACTTAACGCAGGCTGACCGCTTACAATGTTTTAAGGGGCCTTTGCCTGATGCAGTAGTATTGCACCGTAGAGAACAATACTAATACCCATCATCTCCAAAAACTCCTCAATTGCTACCTCCAGTTTGTAAAGATAGCGGGGAGAAGACTCATCCATGAGATATTGATAGCCTATGACTTCCATCCCGACAGCACCCGCAAGAAAGATCATAAATCCAGCTGCCATTAAGGTTGTTTCGTTTCTAAATTTATTCCACATAGCCACGAATTTCCCGTATGTTGATATAAAAAACACCAGGCCGATGAAAAGATACGGGGCCACCCAAATTCCATGATCCCCCTTAAATCTTGGCACCATTTTATTGTGTACAAACATCCGGGTTATTCTCTCATGGACAGAGAAGAACTCATCAAATGACAGGAAAATAAAGCCTGCGCCAAGGATGGCAAAAAAAAGTGGTGATGGGTAATTCTGCTGCTTCGTCTGGTATGCTATAGACAGGAAGACAATGCCGACCAGCAGTAGCTGTACCGAGGAAAATAGTGCAGGCACATTCTTTTCACCACTTAGGTTAAATATCGTGTACAAAACCGGACTCGGCTCACCGAGGAAACTAATAAAAAGAAAGCCAACAACCAGGCATATTTCAACAAATATCACCACAAAAAGAAGTTTTCTTGCCGATTGCCCTGAAATATAGAATTGAGATCTCATAAAACCATGCCCTCTACCCTGTTCTACCTTGTATCATAATTTTTACAGTCAAAGCCTGCCGGGCAGCCTTGATGTAGCCTTAGAAAGGGATGACAGCATAGTCAAACTAATTTACCCGGGTTATTGTACATTTATGCACATGGAGGTGTATATGAGCCATCTATATAATACGATGCCAGGCTCCCTACTTCTTATCAGTGCTGCGTAACTGTACGTTGGGATATTTGTTAAATGTCCCGTCCACTTCAATAACAGCTAATGTGGTCTGCTTTGGATCAGTGAATACACAGACTGGCCTTTTTGATAACCGACGTCTTATAAACTTAAGCCTCCAACCATGCAACTGCATTTTAAGGTATGTATGCCTCTGTTCTTTGTTCATATATTTCAGCAGTTTTTCGGGTATGTCCTGATATTCCAGCAGCTCATCAGGTATTGGTTTCTTCCCGTCTCGTTTTTCACCTAATTCCATTAATCAACCTTTTTTCGTAAAAACTATTTTTATGTGCACAGATTACCCCTGGTAGTTTGCTTTATTCTTATCATAAATTCTACGCATCAGCTTTATGTGTCAATTACTGAATTTTGAAAATTCACTACCGGCCAGTATAAAATTAGTGGTCAAACCTGTTTCAAATAGCAAAGTTCATTCTCTAGTATTTTAGTTTCTTCTTCCATATCCCCTTCTCTTTTCCAGCCGTCAATGGGGCTGGCTTCTATTGCCCCCACTTGATCCATTTTCCATTCCGTTAATGGCCAAGTTTTTCATGCAACAGGCTGGTAAGTTCTTTTGCGGGTATTGGCTTGCTGATCAGATATCCCTGAATACTGCCACAGTCGTGCTTCCGCAGAAAGTTGACTTGCTGTTCAGTTTCTACGCCTTCGGCAACAACGTCAAGATGTAGTGCTCTCCCCATGGCAATAATAGCTTCCACCAGGGTAGCATCTTCGGGATCATTTGTGAGGTCGTGAATAAAAGAGTGATCAATTTTTAAGGTATCGATGGGGAAGCGTTTGAGATAACTCAGGGAAGAATAACCAGTTCCAAAATCATCTATTGCAAGCCTGACACCCATCTCTCTTATAGTTTCCAGGGTCTTTATGGTTACTTTCATGTTGTGCATCAGGATGCTCTCGGTCATCTCCAGTTCTAAAAGCGCCGGATCAAGTTTGCTATTCTTTAGAACCTGCTCGACGGTGGCAATGAAATTTGAATTATATGTTTGTCGGCCGGAAAGGTTTACGGACATACGCAACGACTTAAAACCGCTATCAACCCATGCACGTGCCTGTAAACATGCAGTATGCAGCACCCATTCACCCACGGGTATGATCAATCCCGTTTCCTCCAGCAAGGGAATAAACTCCATGGGCGAAATCAGGCCTAGATCAGGATGCTGCCAGCGTAGCAGCGCCTCGACACCGAATATCTTTCCATCAGCTAAATTTTGCTGAGGCTGATAGTAGAGGACAAATTCCTCACGTGCCAGGGCATGTCGCAAACTGGTTTCCAGGTTCAGGCGCTCCAAGGCCTTGGCACTCATGTCTGCCAGATAAAACTGGTAGGTATTGCGACCCTCATCTTTGGCGCGGTACATGGCTATATCCGCATGTTTTAGCAGGGTCTGTGTATTTTCGCCATCGACAGGGAAAAGACTGATACCGATACTGGTGGTAAGGATAAATTCATGTTTATCCACCAGGAATGGTTGTGACAGGACGTCAAGTATTATACGTGCAATGGGGGCCACGTCATCTTCCGAGTCAATGTCCTCAAGTATGATTGCAAACTCATCCCCCCCCAGGCGGGCTACAGTATCACCCTCACGCATACAACCATTCAGCCGCTCAGACAGGGCCTTTAAAGCCTGATCGCCGACGTTGTGCCCCAGGGTATCATTAATAATCTTGAAACGATCAAGGTCCAGAAACAGCACAGCTACTGTATATTCGTGCCAGCGCGCACGTGCCAGAGATTGATCCAGACGATCGGTAAACAATACCCGGTTAGGAAGCTTGGTCAAAGCATCATAATGTGCCAGATATTGCAATTGTTCCTCACTTTGTATGCGCTCGCTGATATCCTGAATGATTGCGACAAATACCGGTGGTGACTCATGTTGTGAGAGCTGCAACCTCACCTCAACAGGATATAAAGTTCCATCTTTGCGTTGATGGCGGGTCTGAAAAACCACTTGTTGCTTCACCCCCTGATGTAGCGGCTGCATGAGTTCGCTAAAATCTTCCTGGGTGTAATCGGGCTTCAAATCTACCGGTGTCAACTGCTCCATTTCCTGCATGGAATAGCCGAGGTTCTTACGAGCACCACGGTTTACCTGGGTAAATTTCAGGGTATCGGCATCATATATATAGATCTCGTTGGAAGAATTATCGAGTATCCGGCCAAAGCGGCTACTGATGTCTTCTGCGACTTTGAGCTGGCTGATATCACGGGCAGTCCCTTCGACCCCGATGGGGTTACCCTGTTTGTCCCGGACATAGTGTGCACTGACCAGGGCCCAGACAGCGGAGCCGTCTTTATGCTGAAGCTGGATTTCATAATTCTCGATAGCCCCACCCTGCTTCTCCAGCTGATGCAGAAATATTTCACTTTTTTGCGGGTCAACGTATAAAGCTGCCAGCATCGTCCCTAACAGTTGTTCCGGCGTATAACCTAATAACTTTTCCGCCGAAGGTGACACCCGTAAGAGGCACCCTTCAGTATCCACTCGATAATAGACATCCTGCAGGCTGTTAAGAATGGCACTGAGTTCCTGTTCCGAGGCCCTGACCTTTTCTTCCGCATGTTTACGTTCGGTCAGGTCCCGCAAAAAGGCACTGAATATCCAGGTCTCGCCATGACGCACACGTATTGCAGTAAGCTCGACGGGAAATTCACTACCATTCCGGCGCAGAGCGGTTAGCTCCACACGCCGATTGAGAATCGGCCCGGCGCCTGTGGTTAACAGGTTCTCCATACCCTGTTCATGTCTCTCACGGAAGCTGGGTGGGATAATCGTTTCCATCAGAGTTCGGCCTATGACCTCGGACTTTTTCCAGCCAAAGATGGTCTCGGCCTGGGGGTTCCATTCACTGATAATACTTTTCTCATCAATGACGACAAGGGCATCGAGGGCAGATTCGAAGATCATGCGGATGCGAGCTTCTTTATCCTCTAACACCGCTTCCTCCTGTTCGCGCCTGCCGAAAATATAGTCTTGCATGAAGCTCACCTACTGTCAGAAAACCAGCAACGTTTGTTGAAATTAGCACGTTTGGACTGGTTTTATATTTTGACCTGTTTAATTACAATCTATTGATTATAGATGATATTCTTTGGATTTCATCCAGAAATCGTGGCTGGAGTACCCTGCATACTACGTACGCCTCGTTTCTGACCGCGAATAATTCTCCCCGCGAACCTGCGTTGATACCTGATTTCGACCATTACCTTTAGCTGCATAAAGCGCTTTGTCCGCACGTGAGAGGATCTCACCCAGGCCAGCATCACCATCCATTGGCTCCAGTTGTGTCACACCGAAGCTGGATGTAATGTGTAATTGTAAATCGCCGGCTTTTAACGGCGACAGCTCAATCCTGCTGCGGATTCTTTCCGCAAGAATCTCACCGCCGCTAAGACCATCGCTCGTCAACACCAGAAACTCCTCACCGCCAACACGGAAGACAAAATCACTGTCGCGACAGCAGTCACACATAATGCCTGATACATGGGTCAGCACATAATCACCAACGAGGTGTCCGAATTTGTCATTGATTATCTTGAATTGATCGAGATCAGCCAGTATGACAGTAATGGTCCTGCCCTCGCGCCTGGCATCAGACAACAGCTTGGGATAAAGATCATACAGATAACGGCGATTATACAATCCCGTAAGCGGGTCGGTAGTTGCTTGTTCTTCCAGTTGCGAATGTACCTGATCAATCTCATCCTGCTTTTCTTTCAAACGCGTTACCATGTCATGAAACTGTTTTATCAGGTAGCCGAACTCATCTCTGGACTGTGTCGCCTCGATTTTGGGAAACTGGCCCTCGCCAACCTGGTGCATAATGCTGACCAGGCGGCCCACCGGCTGACTGAAGTTACGGATCATGGCAAAACCAATTATTAGAATGACAATACTGGCACCGAGCGCAAGTGCAAGCATCTGCGAACGATTCCGGTCGAGGCGATCAGTAAGTTTTGGATTTGAGAAACCGAACCATACCTGTGGTAATTTTTTGCCTGAGAAATACGATACTTTACTAACCTGATAATTGTCCTGCCCTAACCGCAACTGACCATCACTAACATTAAAGTCTCGGCCAATAAGGCCCTCCTTCAGCGAAGAACGGAGTATTTTTCCTTTGCTTACCACAAAGAACTGGCCATAACCGATACTGCGCGCTGTCTCTATCAGGCTGGCATCCATAGTGCGAGTCAGTACTACATTGCCGAGAAATTGATTCTGATAGTAAACAGGCATACAGGCCGCCATCTCGATGCTGTTATCCGTTGTGTAGTAAAAGACCTCACCACCAGGTGTCTCGGGCATCTTGTTTTCACTTAATGCCGCCAGCAATTGCTTATCATCACCTGTCAACACATGCCCTTTTTTAGAAATGATTGCCGCGCTGTTAAATTGCAGCCAGCCAAACTGCCTTTCAAACAGGTCTTTTAATGGATCTGTTTCAGTTCCTATACTGACAACCACAAACATATACTCGCGCAACTGTACATTATTGCTAATCAGGCGAGCACTCTGCCCTAATTCATGCTCTTCGAGTTTAATCTTGGCATCCAGCTGCGACACAAAAAGTTCCAGATTTCGATTGGCCGCATCAAGAATGGCGTCACGACTTTGTCCATAGAAAAAGTACAGTACAGCAATCAGGAACACTTCCAGCAACACGACATAGAGGATCAGCCGATTTCGATAAGTATGCGGAGGCGCCATGATTACTGTTTGAGGGGAACAAGCTCATAATCTTTTGCCACCTTGCTGAATTCGGGCCCGGTCTGTACACGCTTAATAATGGCCATGACATCCGGTGACGCCTGCTGATTGGTCACAGCAGATAACACACGATAGAAGGGATAACGACCGGCACGCAGATTATCAGCGGTGGGTAAAACATCTCCAACGCTTACGCTCTTTACATTGCTGTCAGGTCCAAACGCCCAGGTAGCACCGGTATGACCGATTGCACCAGGAAAGTCAGTAACACGTTTAACCATTTCAGCAGCACTTTTCACATTTAATCGATCACTACGGAACGAGCTGGCATCCGGTAGAATGGTTTTCCAATGGCCCGGTCTGTGCTTACAGTGCAGGCGGGTCACCACAACGATGGGTTTATCATCACCACCGACCTCACGCCAGTTAGTAATCTTGCCACTGAAAATTTCGCTCACCTGCTGTTGCGACAGGTTCTGAATTTTGTTTTTTTTATTCACCAGAATAAGGATCGGCTCATTTGCAATCGGATGAACCTGGATGTCTTTCTGTTTGACTTCCTTTTCACTTAGCGGGCAGCAGACAAAACCAAAACTTTCACTCCCCGGGCGATTTTGTTGTGCCATCTTGATCCCGGCATTGCAACCCATGCCCAGCATGGATTCCTTGCCGAACAGCGTCACAGTCCGACCACTGCTTTGTTCCAGAGCCGGCTTCAGATCATTAAAAATAACCCAGGAAAAATGTGCGCCAGCACCAACGATTGGTGGCTGGCTGTTCTTGTTGACAGTCGCCTTATCGGCAAATACCAGGACACTGAATAGATAGAACAAAACGAGCAGCGAAAGCTGCACCCGTCTGGTGGAAGGCCTCATCATTAAAACTCCTTTGCTACTTTGGCAAAAGTTTACCCCGTTATTGCTGGCAATCAGGCCAGCTCTGAGCATGCAACTGCCTCAGTTCTTATTTTTTAGTATTTCACCTCATAGTGTAGACAATATTTGTGCGAATGAGATGTTTTTTTTATTTCTTACTTACAAAAGCTTGTGCCGCAAAGAAAAGGGGGGGGCAGGCCATTTTCAGAAAAATTAATGGCGGTCGCTGGAATGATGTGGCAGTGGGCTGCAGTGAGTGAAATAACAATAGCCCGGGCTGTTACTGCAAAATATTGAATATGTGGTTCGAATAGATTATGTTGGCCAACATAATTAAAGAGCAATGTTGATGAGCTTAGGCGTTTTGCATGAATATAAGGCTAATATCCTTCTGTTTATTACTCCTCATCCCGATAAAAATCATGGCAGATACCCCTTCTGCAGATTTGGGATTAAGTGGAAGTGAACAAAAGTGGTTACAGGAACATTCAGCGGTAATATTTACAGGAGACCCCAACTGGCTGCCGTATGAAGCTTTTGACAGCAACGGGAACTATATAGGCATAGTTTCCGAGTATGTACGTCTAATCAGCGAAATGACGGGTCTGGAATTCAGGATGAGTCCGAGTAAAACATGGACTGAGTCCATTGAAAAAGCCAAGCAGGGCCTGGTTGATGTCCTGTCGGAAACGGATGACTCAACCTTAAAATCCTCTCTTAAATTCACAACCCCATATATATCTAACCCTCTCGTCATCGTGATGCATAACCGGCAAAACTATGTTGAAAATATAAATCAGATAAAAGAACAAAAAATTGCATTAATAAAAGACTACGGCTATGCAGATAAAGTTCGTAAAAAATATTCAGATATAAAGTTTATCACGGTTGATGATATCCGGGATGGTTTGCTCTCAGTATCAACAGGTGATGTCGATGCCCTGATATGTACCCTCGCACTATGCAGTTACAACATTTCAGAACTCGGACTAAATAACGTCAAAATTACCGGGAAAACAGAATTTAATACCAAGCTGGCCCTCGGTGTGCAAAATGACCTGCCTGAACTTCTGTCTATCTTGAATAAAGTGATAAGCAAAATCACCCCTGAGCAGAAGCAGGCAATACTTGAGAAATGGATAAAGAACAAGTTTATAGAAAAAACTGATTACACGCTTGTCTTCCAGGTCATTGCGATGTCCATTATCCTGTTGGCTATATTCGCACTCTGGATTCGTCGATTATCACGGGAAATTAACCTGAGAATCGCCACCGAGAAAGAACTAAAATCTGCAGAGGAAGTATTACGTCTTTCAAATCAACGCCTGTTATTCCACCGTGAGCATACACCGCTAGGTGTCATTGAATGGAATACAAACTTTCAGGTGGTAGACTGGAACCAGGCAGCTGAGGATATATTCGGCTATACAAAAGAAGAGATGCAGAGACCGCATGCTACTGAAAAGATACTACCGGTAGATGAACGGGAAGTTGTTAAAAAAGTATGGGAAAGCCTGTTAGAAAATAGCGGAGGCATGCGCAGAAAAAACGAGAACATCACAAAAGATGGGAAGACAATACTGTGCGAATGGTACAACACACCCCTGGCAGGCCCGGACGGGAAAGTTTTTGGCGTCGCTTCACTTGTTGATGATATTACCGAAAGAAAATTGTCGGAAGAGATGATCTGGAAACAGGCAAACTTCGACAGTCTTACTGGCTTGCCAAATCGCAACATGTTTCACGATCGTCTTGAACAGGAAATGATCAAGACTGATCGTGACAAACATTCACTGGCATTACTTCTGATAGACCTTGATCAGTTCAAAGAAGTGAATGACGCACTGGGGCATGATGTCGGCGACCACCTGCTGAAGGAAGCCGGGCAGCGAATTAGTGATTGTGTTCGTCATTCAGATACGGTTGCCCGTCTGGGTGGGGATGAGTTTATAATTATCCTGCCCGAACTCCACGATGATTATAACATTGAGGATGTGGCTCAAAACATCATCAGCAAACTGGAAAAAGAATTTCATCTTGGGAATGAAATTGTCCATATCTCGGGCAGTATCGGTATTACCCTGTATCCTGACGATGCCAGCGATATCGATAGCTTACTGAAGAATGCTGACCAGGCAATGTATGTGGCCAAGAAAAAAGGCCGTCACTGCTTCAGTTTTTTTACCCAGTCGTTACAGGATGCGGCTCAAAACAGACTAAGGCTGACCCGTGATTTGCGCAGTGCGCATAACGACAAGCAGTTTGAGGTCCATTTTCAACCTATCATCGATTTAAAAACAGACCAAATTATCAAGGCTGAGGCATTACTTAGATGGCATCATCCGGATCAGGGTCTGGTCAGCCCTATGGAATTCATCCATTTAGCTGAAGACACCGGCCTCATTAACAACATCGGTGACTGGGTATTCAAACAATCAATACAAAAAGCAAATCACTGGAGCAATTTGCTTGCCTGTGACTTCCAGGTAAGTGTAAATACCTCGCCCATCCAGTTTAAACAGAACACTGATTTATTTATCACTGAATGGCAGTCATATTTACGCGAAAATGAAATTTCTGGAAAAAATATAGTTATTGAAATAACTGAGGGATTACTGCTGGATGCAGAACCTGAGGTTATCGATAAATTGCTGTGGTTGCGTGATGCAGGTATACAGGTAGCGATTGATGATTTTGGTACCGGTTATAGCTCACTGTCTTATCTTAAAAAATTTGATATTGATTATCTTAAGATTGACAAGTTGTTCGTCACAAACCTGGAAAGCAATGCAAATGATCTAACTTTATGTAACGCAATCATTGTGATGGCACATACTATGGGATTAAAAGTTATTGCAGAGGGTGTGGAAACAAAGGGGCAGAAAAAAATCCTTACAGAGGCTGGTTGTGACTATGCTCAGGGTTACCTGTTCTCCAAACCCGTTGCAGCTGACGAATTCGAAGCCATGCTAATAACTGAGCACAACAAACCCAGGCAGCCTAAACTTGACGACCCCGAAAACCTGCAGGGTCAGGCCCGGCTGAAGCTGTAGATCTATAATTTGTACGTGGTCCAATACCATTGCTGTCCCACAAAGAAATATCAATCGATGAGTAAGTGTTGATAGCGCTGCTTTTACGGAAGTTTAAGGCTTCGAAGACATGAAAAACAGCCTTCCCAAACCTGAAGAACAAAAAAAGAGTTCTCTCGCGGGGGGCGCAGGGAACGCAGGGAGGT
>JBLYYR010000087.1:0-5306 GCA_048550195.1 Arenicellales bacterium | reverse complement strand
CTGAATATGCTGATTGACAGGTACGGCGAATATCTTGACGAGCACTTCGTGGAGTACCGACGCTCACCTCATTGGCGGCTCTACACACGACGGTAACCCTAAAAAAATCAGTTAACCCTGCCGAGAGCGCTAAGCTGGCATAAAATTTCTCAAAAGATTGACCTCTACTGAGCTACCCGGGCGAGGGTGGCCCAAGCTGATGATCTGTCCCAGGATTGACCCGGAAGGCCTCCATTGCTTTAGCCAAAATCCGCTGCCAGCATTGCGCTGAAGTCAACTGCGGCGCAGCGGCTTTCAGGTCAGTAAAGAAGTGAACTAGCCGCGTATAGGCGCCTTTGAGTTTCTCGATATTTCCATGCGTGCTCGTGATGACCAGCCGCTTTTGACGGCCATGCTCCGTTAATCGGCCAATGCTACTGAGTAATAACGGACGGCTGGTAATCGCCTCATGATGCTTTTCAGGGATCGCCAGTCGGACAAACAGATTCCACCAGTCATACACCAACGCAATCATACGCGACATCAACTGACTGCTTTTGAGGTCCTTTGTCGTATAACCTCCCCAGCCCCATTGATTCTTCAGTTCATCAAAATTGTTCTCACAGTCCGCACGATCCCGGTAGTGGTAAAAAACACCCACCAGGTCGCTGTCCAAATCCGTTACCAAGACAGAATATTCATAGGCCTTGATCTCTTCCGGACCATCGATAAAGGCCAGCTGTTGCTGGTCATCGCTTTGGTATTCGATCCCAATTAAATGATCATCGGATATCCGTCGTCGCACAACCACCACCCGGCGGGATTTTTCCCAGCCTTGTAGCTGAAGCGCATCATCTTTTGCTTCCCATTCCTTGTTAATGCGCGTCCACTCACCGAGACAATGCTGCTTGTATATGAGGTTCTTTACGTTCTTCGACTTCTTTAACTTAAACAGATACGGCTGATCAATGCCTTCCATTTGTGTCATGGCGTTGTCGGTTCCCCAGCCGATATCACCGCGCACAAATTCGGGCTTTCCATCGGCGGGTAGTCGATTGAGCAATGCGACCAGACCGGGGAGTGAATCGTTCGAATGCGATTGATTACCGGCCTGTACTTCGACGTCCAGCACCAGCCGTAAATTGGCCATCATGTACGTATGATAGGTGTGAGAAGGGCGGCCCGGCTTGTGGGGATTGTAGCCAATCTCTGCCCCTTCCTGATGCCCATAGAGCGGCTTGACCGTGACATCCGCATCCAATATCCAGGGGACTTTTAACAAGGGTTCATAGCATGAGTGCAAGTGCTGTTGTAACCAGGCAATACCGGCCGCTTCATCCATCTTCTTCAACGCTCTGCGGGCAGAGTCATCACTGACCACCTTGCTCATCCCCAGCAGGCTTGAGTTAACACGGTCACTCATCAGGTTGGTGATGTGCGCATAGCGTCTGTGACCCGAAAGTATGGACAGAAATAAGGAACCCAGCACATCAACGGTCTCGGGTGCATTGTTACTACGGTACGCGAGCGGACACGCCTCAACCCAGGGATCAAAGCGCCCGCCCAACTTCAAAAACTGGATGAAAAACGGGAGTTGGCCCAGCGGTGTCACCGCCGCATCGGCGTCCCACTCAATGTGTACTTTCCCCGCGTAGGTCTCTACTTCCACCGCCTCCGCCAGCGGATTAAATGTGGCCAAGAGCGGTTCACCCGCTGGGTGAGTGGCTTTGGGTGGAAGCACCATGGTTTTGTCCCCCGATTCAAGAAGTTAACAGTGTAGTCCTGTTTCAACTGATTTTTCTAGGTTTAAGAAAGCATTTTGGCCAATTTTCATATGTGCGCGTGCCGATTGCGATTTATAGGCTGATTTAGTGACCGTGGTCTCAGTCTCCACCATCCGAATGTGAAGCAATTCGCTGAATCCTGGCTCAAACAACTGCAAAATGTCCTACAAATACCGGGAAGTGGAGAACTTGTAATGCAACAGTACGCGCTAAGCGAACAGATTTCCGATTGGTTTGCACCGACCTTGACAAAGGCCAGGCGCAGCTATGAACGCTCCAGTAGCCTGCACATTGCGCTGCTGATCCTTGCTAATGTATTCGGCTGTGCCCTGATGTTGTCGCCAGTCATAATACTGGCGTCTGCCTCCGCTACCGGCCTGCACATGTTTAATAACATCGACGGCCCACTGGATTGGTTCCTGCTCGGAGTGATGGCTGCCATCAGTCTGTTTTGCGGATTGCTGTCGATACAGCTGTATCACTCACGCCCGCGCACACCCTCGGGCGTCCAAATAGAAAAAAAGCAGGCTTCGCTACTGTTTTCGATGCTTGAGCGTCGCGTTGTACACTTCGGTATCAAACCCATTGACCATGTTATTCTTACGCCGCGGGCCGAGCTGATAATTGAAGCGACACCCAGCTGGCCGATACCATTTTTCCATAAATACACCCTCTGCGTCGGTACTCCAAGTCTGTTTTTCATATCTCCTGGTCAGTTCCGGCTCGCGCTGGCCGGAGCCTTTGCTGCAACTACACGCAGACAGAACAGTGTGCTTGGATGGGCCGTACAGGCTTCTGATGACTGGGACTCCATCATCAAATCTCTAGAAAGCTATCCGACACTGTATGCAAGTCTGTTTTTGAAGCTCGCAAACATAATCGCTGAGTTCACGGAAAGACTCAGCACAGAGTTACGGACCGACCTGCAACAGATCCAGAGTCGCTGGGTGCTCGAGAATACAGACGAAACCAATGCCAACGACTACCTGGCGAACCATGTGGTCACCAGCTCATTCCTGGAGCAACATTACTGGCCAATGATTTTCAAAGCCGCAGAACGCTGCCCGACGCCGGTAGTCAAACCCTTCAGCCACTTCGAACTGATACTGGAAAGAACGCTCACTGAAGACTCTGCCAAACGATGGCTGTTACAGGCGCAGGCCAGTCGAGATGCCAGGCATAGGGATCTGCGGGACCTTCTGGCGGTTCTCGGCATCGATCACCTACAATGGTCAAAGCTGCCGCAACGCAATGCTTTTCACGCTATATTCAAATCCAATGCAATCCTGAAACATCTGGACAAATACTGGCAATCGATGGTCGCCTCTGAATGGAAGCAACGTCACAGCAGCTTTCGCCAAGAGAAAATGCGTTTTGATAAACTTCAGGAACGAGCACAACTACAAAACTTGCGCGGAGACTCTGCACTGCATTATATACAACTGGCCACCACCTTCCTGGATAAAAAAGATGCCATATCGGTTTATCTGAGCATGTACAAAGGCAATCAGGACAACGCCGGCATCTGTTATGCAAGTGGTCGTGAAATGCTGGCATGCGGCTACTCACAGGTGGGTTATGAAGCCCTGCAACGCGCATCCGAACTTGACAGGTCTCTCGCTATTCGAGCACAGACTCTGATTAACGATCACAAGCAGGCCTGGATCAAGCAGGGTAATGACCTCAGCAACGTAGCGCGGACTGCCTAAGCGCATTTTTCACAGGCAGTAGCGATTCTGATTCACTTCATGAACAACCGACTCATATACCTGAAGCCCTTGAATTCTCAAGCATTTCCAGACGGGTCCAGCAGAAACATAGTGGCCTGCTCGCCCGCCTGCCCCTTAAACCTGATGTAAGGCTTTATCACGAACTCAATACTCGCTGAACTCAGCCTTCGCTCAAGGCTCTCCCAATACCGCCAATTGAGCACAACACCAAAATGCGGCACCGGGACATCATGACCATCGACCGGATTGTAATGTTTGTCATTTGCCCGCGCTTCATCCAGTGGCTTATAGTGGATGACCAGTTGATGACCAAAAAAATTAAATTCCACCCAGGTTTCAGAGCTATGACCTTTTTCACAATCGAAGATATCACCATAAAATTTCCTGGCTTCCTCTATATCTGTAACCGGTATTGCAAGATGAAAAGGCTGGATTGTCTTCAATATTGGAAGCCTTATGACGCTTTCACATTTCTGCTATATTAGCCACGGAGATACTTAAACATCTTTGTCTCTACTGAAATATTCTCGACTACCATACTCCAGGGCAAGCGTATCTACGATTCCATCGATAATACCCAGAAAGGTATCGACACCTTCCTGATCATCTTTTCTTCGACATTGATTTAAACCTGAAAGCGCAATATTTAGCGCTGCATGATAATTCCCTCCATGCACGAATTTCTGAATCCTGTTGACTTGTGAATTAATATCCATTTTCAGAAAGGTCGCGCTCTGGAAAGTCTGTTGAAAGGTTCTTCCTTTCCTGTCTAGTGACTATACTGTTGCAGCGTTTCAATAAACCTTTCCGGCTCATCAACGCTAAGCAATAGCGAGTATCCATCTGACGTAGGAACATAAACAACGTCATGACGCCTTGTTAGATAGACCAGCGCCTTCTCCCCGTTACGCAGACGAAACCATCCCGAGGCATATCCAGGCATGCCAGTTCCAAGTGTGCGACGCTTAGGTGCGTGTTCAACACTCCGATTGAGATCCAGAATACGCGCGCCAGCCACTTTTATCTGCCTGAACGGAATTTCCCGACCCCAGAAATCCCCGGCAAGCCGGATGCGATCATGCCCTACCTCGACGCGGGAATGTCTGGTGGAGTACGCCGTATACGCCAAGGCCACTAGTACAACCGTCAATATGAGGCATATTATGGCCAGAAACCACAATGGTTTGGGTGATGCCGGGCTGATCAAAAATACTTCCATATATTCTCCAGTAACAGCGCACCGACTAATGAGAATGATGAAAGACTCACGGCGATTGCGTAACCTTACGGAACACCCCGCTGCGGCGCGCTGCCAGACGGATACTATTCGTGCGCAATAGGTTTTTCTGTAAATAGAAAATCTTTCAGTTCTTTATCAAAAGCAGAATCTTTACGTCGAATCCATTCAAGCACCATTGCCGCATGTTCTTTTTCCTCGTCCCGGTTATGGGCAAGTATAGCCTTGAGCCCTTTGTCTTTGCAGGCGTCAACCCTTTGGTTGTACCAATCCACCGCTTCCAACTCCTCCATCAGCGATGTGATCGCCCTGTGCATATCTCTTGTTTCATCTGAGAGTTCGTCGATTGGTTCGTGATAACCTTCGTTTGCCATCTGTTTCTCCCGTTAGTTGTAACGCTGATTTACTGCTGATTTACGCCCGGTCCGACGGACAACCAAACCAGAGCCACCATAAAGGGAGCAGAGGGCTTGGCACGCCTTATTGAAGCTGTTGTTATGCTATAGCTGAGCTAGTGTGTCACCACACGGGGCAATATCTTGGCCTGTTCGACCCAATCCTGTACTTGCGATAGCG
>JBLYYR010000086.1:0-5457 GCA_048550195.1 Arenicellales bacterium | reverse complement strand
ACAGCTATTCATCCGGTTATCCAGAAACAGTTGCACGCTTACACAGGTCCACCCAGCGTCTGACACGGATCCAGTCCGTGTTGAATGAGCAGGAATAAGAGGGACAGGCGATATCGATGAATACCATTACAAGTGATTTCCTGATAATCGGCGGTGGTGTCATCGGTGTAAACCTTGCCCTTGAAGCTAAACGCCGTTTCCCGGACGCCCATGTAACTCTGATTGAGAAAGAAGCCGATTGCGGCGAGCATGCAAGTGGCCGTAACAGCGGTGTCATTCATGCCGGCTTTTACTATTCCGCAGATAGCCTGAAAGCGCGTTTGACCAAAGACGGCAACCAGCGGCTAACGGATTACTGCGCAGAGCATGGTATAGGTATCAACCGATGCGGTAAACTCATCGTTGCAAAGAATGCTGATGAGTTGCCGGTACTTGATGAACTCTTGGTCAGGGCGCAGCGTAACGGTGTGGAACTCCAGGAAATCACAGAGACGGAAGCTAAAGAAATTGAGCCACGTGTGCTTACACATGAGCGAGCACTTTTTTCTCCGGCGACAGCAAGTGTAGACCCTAGGGAAGTGATGCTGGCATTCGTATCTAATGCGAAGCGGCTGGGTATACGTATTCTTAATAATGTGAGTTATCTGAGCGCCCAAAATGGAGTCGTCAGTACCACGCAGGGCGATATAAGCGCAGGGTATGTCATTAATGCTGCAGGGCTATACGCAGATAAGATCGCAAAGGATTTTGGTTTTTCACAACACCACCGTATTCTACCCTTCAAGGGCTTGTATTTGTATGCGAATGACAGGGCGAAGCCGTTGCGAACAAATATTTATCCTGTTCCTGATCTGCGTAATCCCTTTTTAGGTGTGCATCATACTGTCACCATTGACGGACATACCAAGATAGGCCCCACTGCGATACCCTGTTTCTGGAGAGAACACTACCGGGGATTCGAGAATTTCTGTTTTAGAGAGTTTCTGGAAGTGGTGAGTCAGGAAGCAGAGCTGTTTATGCGCAATGACTTTGGCTTCAGGAAACTCGCTTGGGAAGAGATGCAGAAATTTTATCGTCCACACCTTGTGAGGCTCGCCGCCGAGCTGGTCGGTGATATCCTCCCGGAGCACTACACCCGGTGGGGAACACCGGGTATACGCGCACAACTAGTGAATACGCGCACGCGAGAACTGGAAATGGATTTCAGGATGGAAGGGGATAATCGATCGTTCCATGTGCTCAATGCTGTCTCGCCTGCATTTACTTGCGCTATGTCATTCAGTGAATACACGTTTCAACAGATTGATAAAGTGATTGATTCATCGAGGGAGCTTGAGCAGGTCTCATGACTTAGTACAAAGAAGTATGAATACACTACTCGCACTTGTCGCAGCAATGGCTATTAGTATGGCGTTAATTCCCGTCATGGTTCGTTTTGCGCCGCGTCTGGGTCTGATGGATCAGCCTAGTTTGCGGAAAGTGCACGCTGCTCCAGTACCAAGGGTTGGTGGAGTCGGGATTGTGGTGGGCGCGCTCATACCCATTCTTTTTCTTCTCCCCTCCGATAAGATGTCACAAGCGTTTATTATTGGCACGCTGGTTCTGTTTGTTTTTGGTCTGTGGGATGACATATCTGAAATAGGGTATTACGCTAAATTTTTGGGGCAGCTCATCGCGGTATCGATCGTTGTCTTCTATGGTGATCTTTATGTCATCACATTCCCATTTGTTAGCGGTGGAGAGATTCCTCCCCTATTGGGAATACCTTTCACTTTTGTCGCCATGGTGGGGATGATTAATGCCATTAATCTATCAGATGGACTCGATGGTTTGGCGGGCGGGGAGTCCCTGTTCAGCCTCGGCGCCATTACTTTTTTGGCTATTCTTATGGATGGTGTCGTTGCGCTTACGATCACCTTGACGGTCATTGGGGGTATATTCGGTTTCTTGCGATATAATACGCATCCGGCACGCGTATTTATGGGGGATTCCGGCAGCCAGTTTCTTGGTTACACGCTAGGGTATCTGGCTATCTTGCTGACTCAGAGTGTGGACCGAGATCTTAGTCCGGCGGTGGTACTCCTCCTGCTTGGCTTACCCATTGTGGATAGCCTGGTTGTGATAGTGAACAGGGTTCGTAGTCGGATCAGTCCTTTTAAGGCGCGTCGAGATCATATACATCACCGGCTCCTTGACCTGGGTTTTGTTCACCATGAGTCAGTTATTATTATCTATTCCCTTCAGATGGTTCTCGTCACAAGTGGCGTTATCCTTCGCTACGAAAGCAATGCCCTGATTATTGCCGTATACCTTATGCTATGTTCAGGCATCTTTGTCATGCTCAGGTTGGCAGAACGATCAGGCTGGAAAACAACTGACCGAAAACATAGTAATGAAGCGACGAAAATACTGACCCATGACGGTTTCAAACGTATTCTGGTGATCGTGCCTCGAAGATTTCTTTCTATAGGAATCCCTATCTATTTTATTGGTACCAGTGTCATTGTTGAGAGGGTGCCCTCTGATTTTGCCAAAATGTCTTTGCTCGTTGCTGGGCTGATTGCGCTGGATATGTTTTTTGGCAGTGCTCCACGCTCAATAATACGACGGGCATTGATCTATATCGTAGCAGCATTCATCGGACACCTCGGCATTAGTTATACGCCGGACTGGTTGGAATTTTTAGAGCCCGCCAAAACATCATTCTTTATTTTGATCGCGGTTGCATTTGCGGCTGCCGTTAAATTCTCCCCTCGAAGGCGAAAAGCCGAGTTCGAGACCACGGCGACGGATTACCTCGTGGTATTTTGTCTTGTGGCGGTTTTGATGATATCCAAGGGCAACTTCTGGGGAAGTGATGGGGTCATGTTTGTTGTACAGATGGTAGTCATATTTTATGGTTGTGAATTACTCATTATGGAAAAACGGGGGAAATGGAGTGGCTTGAGCGCAGCCGCATTGGTGACCGCATTTATCCTCGCTTTTAGGGGGCTGCTGTTAACCTAGCAGTCATTATACGATACGCAGTCAAGGATAAATTACCGGGCGAGCGCTTACTATGGATTAATTGCCCCGCGATTGGTTTCTCAGAAACATTCCGTGAACTGAAATAAGTTATGATTTTACGAGCTGCGCCGATACTAAATCATAATTTCCTCAAACATAGTGTCAGACTCTGTAAACTCGCCGAAGGGCTGGGCGATATAGCGGAAACAAGGAGAGGTATCTATGGCTGCTGTTGAACGAGGGTGTCGATTTTGCGGGAGCGCGCTCGGTATTTCTGTCGCGGATCTGGGCATGTCGCCAGTTTCCAATGATAATATCAAGCCTGAAGGCCTCAGTGCGATGGAGCCGTTCTATCCGTTGCATGCGTATGTTTGTGAGAACTGCTGGCTGGTGCAGCTTGAACAGTTCCAGGCAGCAGATGAGATTTTCAGCGATGAGTATGCTTACTTCTCATCGTATTCAGAAAGCTGGCTTGATCATGCGCGGCAGTATTCACTGAAAGTTATCGAGCGCTTTGACATCAACCACGATTCCCAGGTGATAGAAATTGCCAGTAACGACGGCTATCTGTTAAAAAATTTCAATGAAAAAGGTATCAAGATTCTCGGCGTAGAGCCTTGTGCGAATGTTGCGAAGGCAGCCGAAGATATCGGTATACCCTCCTTGATAAAGTTCTTCGGTGTGAATACGGCAGAGGAGATGGTTGCAGACGGTGTTCGAGCAGATCTGCTTATCGGTAATAACGTCCTGGCCCACGTTCCTGATCTGAACGATTTCGTCAGAGGAATGAAGATACTATTGTCACCCGAGGGGGTGATAACGATGGAATTTCCTCACCTGAATAAGCTGATGGAGTTCAACCAGTTCGACACCATTTATCACGAACATTTTTCATACTTTTCACTGGTGACAGTTGAGAAGGTTTTTGCTGAGTTTGGCCTGGTGATTTTCGATGTAGAGGAAATCCCGACTCACGGAGGATCACTACGTATATACGCGCGTCACGACTCGGATACCGGTAAGCCGGTACTTGAGGCAGTGGATAATTTACGCAATGAGGAAATTGCGGCCGGGTTTACAGACACAGCGGTTTACACCCGGTTCGCTGAACAGGTCAAGGAGACTAAACGGAAATTGCTTTCCTTCCTCATAGAAGCCAAGCGCCAGGGCAAAACAGTCGTTGGCTATGGTGCGCCAGCCAAAGGTAACACCCTGCTCAATTATTGCGGGATACGTAATGACTTTATCGATTATACGGTGGACCGGAGTCCGCATAAACAAGGGCTGTTCCTGCCGGGTACGCATTTGCCGATTTTACCGCCGGAAAGAATCAGTGAAACAAAGCCGGATTATGTGCTGATACTTCCCTGGAATCTAAAAGATGAGCTTATGAACCAGATGGCTCATATCAGGGATTGGGGCGGTCAGTTTGTTGTCCCCATTCCAGAGCTGAAAGTCTATAAATGATAAGGCTATGATTGGCTTGGCATTTAAGCCAGCTTCCCGCGCCATTTGAGCTTCGAGGTAAGCAATGAACGATAACACGGAATCACTCGAGGTAGACGTTATCGGGGAGCAGATGTATGAGTTAGTAAAAGATCTGTATCCAATATGCCGAAGCATAACCGGCAATGGTGTGCGTAACACGCTCGAGCGCATCAGACAGAAGATTCCGCTTAGCGTGCACGAAGTACCCAGTGGTACCCCTGTATTCGATTGGACTGTACCGCGTGAATGGAACATCGAAGATGCTTACGTGATCACCCCGACGGGTGAAAAAATAGCAGAGTTCAAGAAGCACAATCTTCATGTGCTTAACTACAGCGCCCCGATCCACGGACAAGTGCCGCTCGAAGAGTTGAAGCAGCATCTTTTTACACTACCCGAGCACCCGGACTGGATACCCTACCGCACCTCTTATTACAAAGAAAACTGGGGTTTCTGTATCAGCCACAATCAATTCCAATCATTGCCGGATGGTGAGTATGAGGTCTTCATCGATGCCAGCCTGGAGCCGGGGCATCTCACCTATGGAGAATTGTTTATTCAGGGTGAGACGAGTGAAGAAGTGCTGTTTTCGTGCCATATCTGTCACCCTTCACTCTGCAATGACAACCTGTCGGGGATCGCGCTGACAAGCTATCTGGCGGATTATCTCGCGAAACAGCAGTTGCGCTATTCTTATCGGTTTCTCTTCATTCCAGGCACCATTGGTTCGATTACCTGGCTTGCTCTCAACGAGGAGAAAACCGTGAATATAAAACATGGTTTCGTCGTCACCTGCGTGGGTGACGCCGGGCCGTTTAGCTACAAGAAGAGCAGACGTGAAAGCGCAGAAATCGACCGCGCTGTGTTGAACGTACTCAGGCAATCGCGTGAAGATTTTCGCGAAATAGACTTTTACCCCTATGGCTACGATGAGCGGCAATACTGCTCGCCGGGATTCAACTT
>JBLYYR010000085.1:0-42943 GCA_048550195.1 Arenicellales bacterium | reverse complement strand
GACCAGTAAACGCTTAGGTATTTCTTCAAGCTGCAGGGCATCGGTGGAGTCCATCATGCGTGGATCATCATTCGGGAAGCTCGGAATTTTTGTCACCCGCGAGCCAGCTGCGATGATGCAGTGATCGAATGAGATGCTGACATCACCATCAACAGTGGCAACGGTAATGTGATTAGGCGAGGTAAACCTTCCTTCACCGGTAACGACTTCAACCTTGCGCTGTTTGGCCAGCATCTTCAGGCCACCGGTAAGGCGGTCGACGACGGAGTCCTTCCAGCCGGCAATCTTTTTGATATCGACCTTTGGCTTGCCAAAGCTGACGCCGTGGGCGTCCATTTCTTCAGCTTCAGTGATCACCGCGGCAGTATGCAAAAGTGCTTTGGAGGGGATGCAGCCCACATTCAGGCAGACACCGCCAATACGTTGATGGCGTTCGATCATAATGACCTGTTTGCCCAGGTCGGCAGCACGGAAGGCGGCGGTATAGCCACCCGGGCCGGAACCCAGTACAAGTACTTCGGCATGTTTGTCACCCTTGTCGAAGTTTGCGGTCGAAGAGGCAGCCGGCTCCGGTGAGGCTGTTTCAGCCTGTTCAGGTTTTTTAGCAGCAGCGCTTTCTGAATCAGTTTCTGTGGTTGTTTTAGCTGGCGTTGAGATGCCTTCATCTGCTGCTCCTCCCTGCTCTTCCAGCGTCAGTATGGCTGTGCCTTCAGCAATTTTATCACCCACCGATACCAGCATTTCCTTAATGATACCTGTAGCAGGCGAGGGAATTTCCATCGTCGCCTTGTCGCTCTCTAGCGTGATTAACGAACTTTCCTGCTCCACGGTATCACCGGCAGCGACCAGGATTTCAATGATTTCTACTTCATCAAAATCACCAATATCGGGCAGACGCACTTCAGTCAGCTTACTCATTTGTATCGTTCCTTACAGAAGTACTTTACGAATGTCAGTGAGCATTTTGCTCAGGAAGGTAATGAAGCGAGCACCATCGGCACCGTCAATAACCCGGTGATCATAGGAAAGTGCCAGTGGCAGCATCAGGCGAGGTTCAAAGTCCTTGCCGTTCCATACCGGTTTCATTTTTGAGCGGGCTACGCCGAGTATGGCTACTTCAGGTGCGTTGACGATAGGGGTGAAGTTGGTGCCGCCGATGCCGCCCAGGCTTGAAATGGAAAAAGTGCCGCCCTGCAGATCAGCAGGCATCAGAGATCCATCACGAGCACGGCTGCTGATTTCCATTAATTCTTCAGCCAGTTCATAAAAGCCTTTGTCGTCGACATCGCGAATGACGGGAACCATCAAGCCTTCCGGGGTATCGACGGCGACACCGATATTAAAATATTTCTTGATGACCAGGTTTTCTTTGTTTTCGTCAAGTGAGGCATTGAACTGCGGGTATTCTTTAAGCGCAGAGACAACGGCTTTCATGATGAAGACCAGGGGCGTCATGCGAACGCCCTTTCGTTCGGCCTCGACTTTCATGCTTTTACGGAATTCTTCCAGATCGGTCGTATCGGCTTCATCGAACTGAGTGACATGCGGGATATTCAGCCAGCAGGCGTGCAGATGTTTGCCGGCAATCTTTTTAATCCGGGACAAGGGACGGGTTTCGATTTCACCGAACTTGGCAAAGTCGACTTTTGGTACAGGCGGTATGGCGCTTTCAGCAGATGAAGCAGGAGCACCCTGTTGCATGGCCTGTTTGACAAAGCCCTGCACATCCTCTTTGAGGATTCTCGCCTTCGGCCCGCTGCCGCTTACCCGGTTCAGATTAACACCGAGGTCGAAAGCAAAGCGTCTAACCGATGGCGAGGCGTGTGAGCGTTGTTGACCGGCGACTGTATCGGGCGCATAGGGAATGATCTCATCACTCGCTTTTACGGCGACTGCAGGTTCAGGCGTTTTTGCCGGGGTCGTCCCGGCTGCCGTTGACGGATTAACAGTTTCAGTTTTTGAATCTGTTTTACTCGCCTCGGCCGGTTCCGTGGGTGCAGTTGTATCACTGGTCTCCAGCAGCAGGATAACAGCGCCAAGTGAGACCTTGTCACCTATAGCAACCTTGACCTCTTTTACAATGCCGGCCTGAGGGGACGGAATTTCCATCGTTGCCTTGTCGCTTTCCAGTGAGATCAGTGAATCTTCTGCTTTGATGCTGTCTCCGGCGCTAACCAGTATTTCAATGACCTCGACTTCGTCAAAGTCACCAATATCCGGAACCGGAATTTCTATTATATTTGCCATGATTTTTTAAATTTGTCTTTACTTAAACGGTAACGGGATTGGGCTTGTTGCCATCAATGCCGTACTCTTTAATTGCCTCACTGACCTTTTTGACAGGCAGTTCGCCGCTGGCAGCAAGTGATTGCAGGGCAGCAACAACTATGTGCGAACTATTTACTTCAAAGAAGCTTCGCAAGGCCTCTCGAGTATCGCTGCGTCCATAACCATCAGTACCGAGCACGGTATATTCACCGGGTACGGCAGCGCGTATCTGGTCTGCATACAGTCTTACATAGTCAGTCGACGCAATTACCGGACCATTTTTTTCTGTCAGGCAATTTGCAACGTAACAGGTCCTGGCTTTTTTACCCGGATTGAGACGATTCCAGCGTTCGCAGTCATCCATGTCGCGGCGCAGTTCATTAAAGCTGGTGGCGCTCCATACATCGGCCGAGACCCCCCAGTCTTTTTCAAGCAGCGCCGCAGCGGCTTCAACTTCACGCAGTATCGTGCCACTACCCAGAAGTTGAACACGCAGTTTTTTACGACCGCCTTTCTTCAGTAGATACATGCCGCGAAGGATGCCCTGCTCTGCACCTTTGGGCATATCTGGGTGCTGGTAGTTTTCGTTCATCAGGGTGATGTAGTAGAAAATATTTTCCTGCTCCTGATACATGCGACGCATGCCATCCTGTACGATGACTGCCAGTTCATAGGCATAGGTCGGGTCATAGGATACACAGTTTGGTATGCCGCCGGAGGCCAGCAGGCTATGACCATCCTGATGTTGCAGGCCTTCGCCATTTAGTGTTGTGCGCCCTGCAGTACCGCCCATTAGAAAGCCTCTCGCCTGCATGTCACCGGCAGCCCACATCAGATCACCGACACGCTGGAAGCCGAACATCGAGTAATAGATGTAGAACGGAATCATGCTGATGCCATGATTGGTGTAGGCAGTCGCTGCCGCTATCCAGTCAGACATGGCACCGGCTTCGTTGATGCCCTCCTGCAGAATCTGGCCTTTGGTGTCCTCGCGGTACCACATGATTTTGTCATGATCTTCTGGCTCATACAGCTGACCGGAGGAGGAATAAATGCCCAGCTGCCGGAACAGGCCTTCCATGCCGAAAGTACGGGCTTCATCGGGAATAATGGGTACCAGGCGTTTGCCGATATTCTTGTCGCGGGTCAGAATCGACAACATGCGGACGAAGACCATGGTTGTTGACAGCTCCCGTTCACCACTGTTCTTCAGCAACACATCGAAGACATCCAGCTCCGGTACTTTGAGGGCGGGGACATCGGTTTTGCGCATCGGCAGATAGCCACCGAGTTCCTTGCGGCGTTCATGCAGATAAAGCATTTCTTCACTATCTTCATCCGGCTTTATGAATGGAATCTGTTCCAGTTCTTCATCGGAGATGGGCAGGCCGAAACGGTCACGGAAAAGTCTTATCTGTTCGTCGGTAATCTTTTTCTGCGAATGGGTAGTATTCTGCCCTTCTCCCGCAGTTCCCATGCCATAGCCCTTAACTGTCTTGGCGAGGATGACGGTAGGTTGTCCTTTATGGTTAACAGCGGAATGATAGGCCGCATATACCTTGCGAGGGTCATGACCGCCTCTCAACAGGTGCCAGATGTCATCATCGGTCATGTCGGAGACCATCTCCAGTAACTCAGGGTACTTGCCGAAAAAATGTTCACGTACGAATGCGCCATCTTTTGATTTATAGGCCTGGTAATCGCCGTCGACGGCTTCTTCCATGCGCTTCAGCAGTAATCCATCTTTGTCACGAGCGAGTAAACGGTCCCAGCCGGAGCCCCAGATGACCTTGATAATATTCCAGCCGGCACCGCGGAACAGCGACTCCAGTTCCTGGATAATCTTGCCATTGCCACGTACCGGGCCATCCAGGCGCTGCAGGTTGCAGTTGATGACGAAGATCAGGTCATCCAGCTTCTCTCGACCCGCGAGGCCAATGGCACCAACAGATTCGGGTTCATCCATCTCACCATCACCACAGAAGGCCCAGACCTTGCGGCCATCGGTGTCAAGAATCTCGCGGTCATGAAGGTACTTCATGAAGCGTGCCTGGTAGATGGCCATGATCGGTCCCAGGCCCATTGAGACCGTTGGAAACTGCCAGAAATCCCGCATCAGCCAGGGGTGTGGATAGGAGGACAGGCCATTACCATCGGCTTCAAAGCGGAAATTCAGCATTTGTTCTTCGCTGATGCGCCCTTCCATATAGGCGCGGGCATAAATGCCGGGAGCGATATGGCCCTGGAAAAATATCAGGTCGCAGCCCTTTTCAGCATCGTGACCATGAAAGAAGTAGTTGAAACCGACATCATAGAGCGTGGCTGAAGAGGCAAAACTTGCAATATGACCGCCCACTGCGCCAGGCTTGAGATTGGCTTTGACTACCATGGCCATGGCATTCCAGCGAATATAGGACTTCAGCCGATTTTCGATCAACATGTCGCCAGGTTTATGTCCCTGCTTGTTAGCCGGGATAGTGTTGACATAGGCGGTGTTGCCACTAAATGGCAGATAAGCACCGGCGCGACGTGCCTGATCGACCAGCTTTTCGATAAGGTAGTGTGCTCTGTCGGTGCCTTCAAATTCTATGACAGAATCCAGCGCTTCAAGCCACTCTCTGGTTTCGCGTGGATCAGGATCTTTTTCTGTCGACATTGTTTCCCCTTGATACAGGCCTGTGCGAATAGCAATATTCACAGAATAAAATAATCCCGTAATGCCAGCCAGTGATCCACTGCCAGCAGGCAATGATGCGTCTGAAAACTGGATAAGCCGACTGCGAGCGCAACGGCGTCGGGATCATTTTCTCAGCGTGTTTTATATGCGGCTGAGAGTTCAATAACCTGAATTAAATAAATTTATGAATTCAAACGCGTATAATCGTTATTTTGGCCGTCAGGGTCAAGGAAAATAAAGCCTGTAAAGCCCGCTGAACGGGTTATTTATTCAACATATTCAAACAGTTAATTATAATTTTGATGAAAACGTTCACTATCATAAAACCCGATGACTGGCATCTGCATTTACGAGAAGGTCAAATTCTTGAGGCAGTATTGCCTGCAACGGTAAATTCGTTCAGGCGCGCGATCGTTATGCCAAACCTGATTCCGCCCGTAACAGATGTGGATATGGCGATGAGCTACCGACAGGATATTCTCAATGCCTGTCCGGGTGATTGCGACTTTGAAGCACTGATGACGCTTTATTTAACAGACCATACCAGCCGAGAAGATGTAAAAGCAGCGGCAGACAATCCGTATGTCCATGCCTTCAAGCTTTACCCGGCTGGAGCAACGACTAATTCAGCTTCAGGTGTTACTAGCCTGCCTGATCTAATGCCGACACTGGAGGCGATGGTAGAGTATCAGGTGCCGTTGCTGGTGCATGGAGAAGTCACTGACCCAGACGTGGACGTGTTCGATAGAGAAGCTGTTTTTATTGATCATGTTTTATCACCAATACTCCAGGCCTTGCCCGGGCTAAAAGTTGTTTTTGAACATTTAACCAGCCGCCAGGGTGTCGAATTTGTTCTTGACGCAGGGCCAAACGTGGCGGCAACGCTTACTGCGCACCACCTCTATTTAAATCGTAATGCTATGTTTAATAAGGGGATTCGTCCACACCACTATTGTCTCCCTGTCTTAAAAAGAGAAACGCACCGACATGCCCTGGTCGCGGCAGCCATCAGCGGTAATAAGAAGTTTTTCCTGGGAACAGATAGCGCGCCACATGATCGTGCAGCGAAAGAATCCAGCTGTGGGTGTGCAGGTATGTTTTCGTCTCCTGTTGCACTTGAGCTCTATGCACAGGTTTTTGAAGACAATGATGCTCTCGAAAAGCTGGAAGGCTTTGCCAGCCTGTATGGACCCGAGTTTTACGGGGTAGAGGTAAACAAGGAAAAAATTACCCTAAAGAGGCAGGAATGGCGGGTTCCATCGATTATCAAGGCCGGTACTGAAGAAATTGTTCCCCTTTGTGCGGGTGAAACCCTGCTTTGGCAACGCGTATAGCAATAGTTCTATCAGGGTTATCACCATTGCCTGAAACCATACAATCAAATAAAATACAAAGTTGACAGTTTCACTCAACTAATAATATTGCAATATTTTCTAATTATTCAGCTCGGAGCTAAAAATGAAAAACCCGCTTGATTCAGTAATTGGTACGATTATTTCAGGGTTGGTCCTGACCGTCATTCTGTTCTTCTTCGCAAAGAATTTTCTCGGTGGATAACAGCCGCACTCGATAATCTTTCATTTCTCACACAACAAGACACTAAGGAAAATATTATGGATCTTTTAATCGATCGTTGGCTACATATTATGGCGGGTATTACCTGGATTGGCCTGCTGTATTACTTTAACTTCATTCAAGTTCCGAGCATGGCCAAGATTAAGGAAGACGGCTCTGCTACGGCTATCACGAAATTTATTGCCCCTAAGGCGCTGTTATGGTTCCGCTGGGCTGCACTGGTTACCTGGCTGACTGGCGCATACTACCTGGAAAGAAGTGGCATTGGCCTTGGCGATGCTTTCATGCTGAAAGAGACTGCAGGCAATATTGGCCTTGGTGTCTGGATGGGTACAATCATGTTGTTTAATGTCTGGGTTTTGATCTGGCCAAATCAGAAAAAAGTTCTGGGTATGGTTGAAGCCAGCGATGAAGCTAAATTGAAAGCGGCACGTATTGCACTGCTGGCTTCACGGACCAACACCATGCTGTCAATTCCTATGTTGTTTTTCATGGTCGCAGGTAGTACTGCACACATGGGCCTGATGATGAATCCATGATTTTTCAGTAGTAAATCAGGATAAAGAGCCCGGCATCTGCCGGGTTTTTTCTTTTCCATTCAAATATATTGTGATATAAAGTCTTGTTTCGCGCCCAAAAAGGGGCGTTTTTTGCTTTTATGGACTTAGTAAAATGCAGCATTTAATACCGACATACAATCGCTTGCCTCTCGCGTTTAATCGCGGTGAAGGGGTATGGCTGGAAGATGTCGACGGTAAAAAATATCTTGATGCCCTGTCTGGCATTGCGGTTTGTGGACTGGGCCACGCCCATCCAGAAATCAGTAAGGCAATTTGCGATCAGGCATCAACATTGATGCACACGTCGAATCTGTATGAAATACCCCTCCAGACCAGACTTGCCGATCGACTGGCAAAACTGACAGGTATGGACAAGGTATTTTTTGCCAATTCCGGTGCCGAAACGAATGAAGCGGCAATAAAGATTGCACGCCTGTATGGCCATAAAAAAGGTGTAGACACACCGTCTATACTCGTTTGCGAAGGCAGTTTCCATGGTCGAACTATGGCCACGCTAAGTGCTACGGGTAACCGCAAGGTCAGGGCAGGATTTGAGCCTCTGTTAAGAGGCTTCAGCCGTATTCCGTACAATGATCTTGACGCAGTGCGTGATGCAGCGACAAATGATCCCAATGTGGTGGCCATACTGGTAGAACCGGTACAGGGTGAGGGTGGAATCAGGGTGCCCGATGAAGATTATCTAAGCGCGCTGCGTGAGATTTGCGATAAAAACGGCTGGTTACTGATGCTGGATGAAATTCAGACGGGTCTGTGTCGTAGCGGTAAATGGTTCTGTCATCAACATGCCGGCATCGTGCCTGATGTCATGACGCTGGCCAAGTCGCTGGGTAATGGCATGCCGATCGGGGCCTGCGTAGTGAATAGCAGCGCGGCGAATGTATTCGAACCCGGAAATCATGGGTCTACCTTTGGTGGCAACCCGTTAGCCAGCGCAACTGCCCTGGCGGTCCTGAATGTCCTTGAGCGCGATAATCTTGCCGAGCAGGCAGCAAGCTCGGGTGAGTTGCTGCAGCAATTGTTTAACGATGCGTTTAGTGACAACAGCAGCGTCAAAGACATTCGTGGGATCGGCCTGTTATTTGCCATAGAGCTGGATCGTCCCTGCGGGGAACTGGTTTTGAAGGCGGCTGATAAAGGGCTGTTGATCAATGTGACGGCAGGGACGGTCATCCGCCTGTTGCCGCCGCTTATCTGCAGTGAATCAGATATCCGCGAAATTGCAGGTCGCCTGATTCCTGTTATTGAGGAGTTTCTTGTCCAATGATACGGCACTTTATAAGCCTGCTGGATCTCTCCCAGGATGAATTGCTGTCTTTGCTGGATCGCGCAGACGAGCTGAAAAAAGAGTTAAAATCGGGTCAGACATCACTGGCCATGCAGGGCAAAACGCTGGCTCTATTGTTTGACAAGTCTTCTACCCGCACACGTGTATCTTTTGAGGCGGGAATGAATCAAATGGGTGGCAATGCCCTGTTTCTGTCCTCTGCCGATGCACAATTTGGTCGCGGCGAGCCGATAGAGGATACTGCAAGGGTGATTTCCAGCATGGTAGACATCATCGCCATACGCACCGGTTCGCACGGCAATATCATCCGTTTTGCCGAGTATTCCAGAGTGCCGGTAATTAACGCCCTGACAGATTTTAATCATCCCTGCCAGTTATTGGCTGACATGATGACTGTGCGGGAAAAGCTGGGACGGGTAAATGACATTGAAGTCGCCTACATAGGTGATGGCAACAATATGTGTCATTCCTGGATGATTGCTGCGCGGCAGTTTGATTTTAATATCAAGCTTGCAGTGCCAGAAGGTTTTGAGCCTGAGGCTGATTTACTGCAGGCCTGTAAAGATAAAGTCACACTCACAAACCAGCCGTTAGAGGCAATTCGTGACGTCGATGTGGTGGTTACCGATACCTGGATCAGCATGGGCCAGGAAGATGAAAAACAGCAGCGTAAGCAGGCATTTGAGGACTACACTGTCGATGCGAAACTGATGGAGAATGCCAGCCCGGACGCTATCTTCCTGCATTGTTTACCAGCCTATCGTGGCTTTGAAGTAACGGAAGATGTACTGGATGGCCCACAGAGCGCGGTTTGGGACGAAGCCGAAAACCGCCTGCATGCCCAGAAGGCCTTAATTGAATTTTTGCTTAAGGGCTCCTCGAATGATTCATGAACAGGCATCTTGAGTTTTTCGAGATGCCCTTAATGCAATATAATTGGGCAGTGATAAAAAATTTTTCTTTATTTTAATGCCTGTCTTTGTAAGAATGTTCAGCCCTTATTCAGGTTGACCTGTTTAGAATGTCTTGAAACCCGATTAATACGTGCGTATCAAATCGGAAAAATGTAAATAAAACTGGAGAAATTACATGAGATTAATTACAAGCCTGGCTCTTGCTGCTTCATTAGTTACTTTTTCTGGCGTTGCCAGCGCCGCCGATGGTAAAAAGATTTATGACACTAAATGCTTCACCTGTCATGCCTCCGGTGTAGCGAATGCGCCAAAATTCGGTGACAAGGCCGCATGGGCTCCACGCATAGCAACAGGTATGGATGCAATGTTAGCTGTCTCTCTCAAAGGCAAAGGCGCAATGCCACCTAAAGGTACCTGCATGGATTGCTCTGATGAAGATATGAAAGCGGCTATTCAATATATGGTAGATGCCGCGAAGTAAATATTTTCCGTATACCGGCAGCTTCTAAGGCCGATTAAAAGGGCACCGAATGGTGCCCTTTTTTAATTGGGCCCCTGCCATAGGCACCTCAATTCATTGCCTGGGTTTCGATGAACCAGTTTAGTTTTTTTTCACTCAGGCCACCCAGCTTTGATTTTACGATTATATTATTTTTTACCGCATGCAGCGTTGGCGTACCGTAGACGTAAAAGTCCCTGACAAGATCAGGCATTTCATTCACGTTGATATAGATTATATTCGGGTTCACGGTCTGTAATTCCTTGATCAGTGGACTCATCGATGAACACATAGGACAGTTGTCCGACATAAAATAGAAATAAAAGGTTTTACTGGCATCCGCAGCTTCAGGCAGCAGTTGGTCAAACGAAGGGGCAGTTTTACCAATCGCACGATATGATGAAAATCGTGTAAAAAGATAGGGGGCGGTAAAAACTGCCGCAACAATCAGGAGTATGCTTAGTCCGGTATTATCCATCAGGGTTACCCTTGTTTATCCAGTGGTTATTTCGTGGTAAGTTTGTATTTAGGGGCCTCTGATTAAATTAAAATTGAAGCAGATTTTTTGGGTACCATTATTAATTCTACCGGTTTAACACGATGACAGATAATCTTATTGGCATGGGCCTCAGCGATAATATATTAGAGCCGGATGAAAAGTCGGCAAAGCAGATGCAGCAGGAGCTATCCAGTCTTCAGAACAGACTGGCAGATCTTCCCGAAGACAGTAATGAACTTACACGAAAAAGGCTGCAGCTGGATATTGCGACATTGCTGGTTGCGATGGAGAGAAAAGAAGAAGCATGGGAGCTTGCTCGCCCATTATTTGATGCTTTTGTAGCGATGGCAGCCTGGCAGGATGCAGTGGAAACCTGTGATGTATTGTATGCAACGGATCAGGATGACTCGATTATCGCGCTGGCTAATGGTATCTGGCTGGCCGTTACCTTTCCGGTAGATCCTTCACTAAGCGTCAACATGCTCGACCATGTCATAGAAGAAACACCTGCAGAGTCGGATGGTGGAGCGGTCGCTGCAGCGACTGCTCATTACCTTGCAGAACTTCGTGCCAGTGATGATAAGCAGAGAGAAAGCCTCGGATTTTTAACCGGTAATTTACTGGCCAGTGTTGCATACCGTCACAGTGGCTATAAAGAGCGTGAAATGATCGATATGTGGGTAGAACGGCTGGAACTGAATCAGCCTGAAAAATTTCTGCCGAGATTGGGTATGATGCTGGATATTATCGTCGGCGATAAATGGTGGGTAGATCGCGATGCCTTGCGTGATGCCTTGCCTGAAGATGCGGGCAGATAAACAGAAGGATAAATATTTTCACCACAGAGGACGCGGAGGCTACAGAGGTTTTTGTTTCTAAATCATAGTTTTTTCTTTGTGTTTCCTTTGTGCGCTCTGTGGTAATTGTTTTTGACTTTATTACCCGGCATTACTCAGCTAACAGTTTTTCAATGACTTTTACGATCTCCGGGTGGTCGAATTCTCGGCCGCCTATCATGCGATAGACAATATCGCCTTGCTTGTTAACGATAAAGGTTGTGGGCAGGCCTGTTGCTTTCCAGCTGGATGAGACCTTCATGTCCAGATCAAGCAATATTGGGAATTCGGGTACCGGATCCAGGCCCCACAGGTAGGAAAGGATGCGTTCAGCGTCTTCTCCCTGGTTTATCGCCAGTACAGCAACGGGTTTATCAGCCAGCTTGCGCCTTAGCCTTTCCAGTGAGGGCATCTCCTCGCGACAGGGTGGACACCAGACTGCCCAGAAATTAACGACAATTACCTTGCCGTGTAAATCTGAAAATTTATGCATCTTTTCTTCAGTATCAATGAGGTTGAAATCCACAGCTGGAACTGGGGATTTTAGCGGGCTAGCACGATGGCTGAGCTCAATCTCCTGAGCATAGGCATTACCCGTTGATATACATAAAATGAGAAATATCAGTGTTAGTAGTGTTGAATGCATCCTGTTAGTCATCGGCACATTTTACTCCTTTGATGATACCGGTATTATCTTTACCATTGATGTTCCATTGGTAGTGCAGATCGAAGATTGCCCCATGAGGGAGCCTGTAGGTGGTCATTGAACTAATCCAGTCGCCGGGAAGAAAGGTTGGATTACCTGCGAGTTGAGAAAAAGAAAATTTGATACCCTGCTCGCGCCATTCCTTGATCCAGTCATCCTTTATCTTTAATTTATGGAGTTTGCCATCCGAAGTCTGGTATCGCCATTTTCTCAGGTCATAGGAAAAAGGCAAAGAGCCAATATTCTCAATCCGCGTTCCAATGACACAGTATGTGGCTATGGCTTCTATCATTTCAGGCGGAAAGCCACGGCCTGTAAAAAAAGCCCTGATCCGATCCGGGGTGATTGCTGTCAGTGCAATGTTGAAGCCTTCGTGCTTTGCAGACAGTTGCCAGGCCTCGGCAGTAGCCTTCTCCTGCTGCAGTGATTCAGACTCAGCCTGAACACAGGCTAAGCCTGCGAAAGTAAAAAGTACAAAGGTCTGAATTGTTTTTCTGATTAATGTTGTTGCGTCAGCCATTTCGCTCGCTCAGTAGTCTTACTATTAAATTCTCAGCCTGCGCTGCGTATGCGCCGCCAAAGAGGTTCAGGTGATTAAGAATATGATAGCAGTTATACAGGTGTTTGCGAATGTCATAGCCGCTGTCGAGTGGCCAGCAAGCTTCATAAGCAGCACGGAACTCAGCAGTAAAGCCACCAAACAATTCCGTCATAGCAAGGTCTGTTTCGCGGTCGCCATAGTATGTCGCCGGGTCGAATACTACGGGCTCTTTGTCGTCAAGAAAGGCATAGTTGCCACTCCACAGGTCACCGTGCAGTAATGAGGCTACGGGTTTATAGTCGATGAAGAAATCATCCATGCAATTGAGTAACGCAGCACCTGCTTTTTGTAGCGAGCCTGTGTAGCCTTTTGTCGCAGCAAGCTTTAGTTGGTATTTCAGGCGTTGGTCACGGAAGAATTCCAGCCAGTCATTGCCAGCAGTATTTATTTGTGGCGTAGAACCTATCGTGTTGTCTCTGCTCCAGCCAAAGTTTTCTTGGGTAACCCGGTGCATGGCGGCTAGCTGTTCACCTAGTTTCTGATGGCTGCCGTTACTATGCAAAGGCAGGTATTCCATTACCAGCCATGAATGTTCTTCGTACAGGCCTGTGCTAACGGGATGTGGTACGCGGATAGATTTCGAGTTTGCCAGTTCATGCAGTGCCTGATATTCAGCTTCAAACATGAAAAGAGACCCGGCGTTGTTCATTTTTATGAAAAAATGCCGATTGCCGTCGCTCACGACATATGTTGCGTTGATACAGCCACCGGAAATGGAATCCAGGCTAGCGATGGAAAATTTCTGACCGGTGGCGGCAGAAATGGAGGCAGCGATATATTTTTTAAGCTGAGTGTTATTTTTCATTCTTGTGTGATTATTGCATTAGATGAGGCACACATGAAAGTAAGGGTTTTCCCTGAGTTCTTAATCGACGAAAGGCGACATTTCACGTCTGAAACGGCTTTTCAGGATTAGCTGTATAGCCTAAGTGATTGATACTTCGTGAACCCGCCTGTGATCACTTATTCACATTTTCAAGATTCTGCCAGAAAGATGTAATAAACTAGAGGCTCGACAGAATACCTATATAAGCAAATGATTTAACATATTGTTTTTATTAATATATTTAAGATTTATTGAAATTGAGTCATTTTAAGCTAGCGTTTCCTGTAAGCGTGTCTATTGGCTGTTTTCTGCTCTTTATTAACAAAGTTACTCACAGGCTATAAGCACTAAAGGTGAATGTTTTCTGGCTAATCTTTTTTAGAAAAGATGTCAAATAAAAAAACAGTATTATGCCCGATAATTTGACAGAAATTTTAAATGAGAAACCCGAGCAGACAGTCATCGTGCGGGTTGCCCTGTCAGTTCCCGTTCGTAAGATATTTGATTACACCGTTCCGGAGACCCTGGTTGTGCCCGGGCCAGGCAGCAGGGTGCGGGTTGGTTTTGGCAGTAGAATCCTGACGGGGCTGATAATTGAAGTAAGTAATTCATCACTGCTTGATGTAAAAAAATTAAAAGCAGTCAGGGAAGTGCTTGATAACGAGCCCTTACTGGACAGTAAATTCATTCAGTTTCTGTGCTGGGTGGCTGATTATTATATTCATCCGCTGGGAGAGGTCGTCTTCGCAGCCTTGCCAAAGCTGTTACGTGAGGGAAAATCAGCGAAGCTTCCGGATAATCCCTACTGGGTTATCACGGCTCTGGGTGAGCAGTCCTTGAAGCAGGGGCCGGGCCGTGCGGCGGTCCAGTATCGTTTGCTGGAAATGCTATCTGAGGCAGAAAAGCCGCTGCCATCTGAGCAGTTTAAAACCATCTCAAATAGCTGGAAAAAAGCACTCGAAGCCATTGCAGGGAAGGGCCTGATTGAAAGAATAGAGCTGCCAGCTGCCGAGCAGGCAACTAGCCAGCCAGCACTAAGCGCAACCCCGGGTCAGCAACAGGCCATTGACAGCATTACCGGCAGTTTAGACAGTTTCAAATGCTTTCTGCTACATGGCATCACCGGTAGCGGCAAGACGGAAGTATATCTGCGTTGCATATCTGAAGTGCTGATGAATAACCAGCAGGCCCTGGTGCTGGTTCCGGAGATCAGCCTGACACCACAGCTGGTGAATCGTTTCCGACAACGCTTTAATGCGGTAATTGATGTGCTGCACTCCGGTATGAATGATACACAACGCATGCAGGCATGGGAGCGGGCAAGGCGAGGCGACTCGGCGATCCTCATTGGTACTCGCTCTGCGGTATTTGTACCGTTGGCACGTCCGGGGATTATCATCCTCGATGAAGAACATGACAGCTCTTTCAAACAGCAGGATGGCTTTCGTTATCATGCACGTGATGTGGCAATCAAGCGTGCAAGTCTGGCGGGCATTCCTGTCGTCATGGGCAGTGCGACGCCGTCGCTGGAGAGCTGGCACAATGCAAAGCAGGGCAGGTTTGGACTATTAACAATGGAGCAGCGAGCGACTGCCGGAGGCCTGCCCGATATTCACCTGCTGGATGTTGAAAAACAGCCGCTAGAGGGTGGTATCAGTATTCCTTTGCGTGAGGGTGTCAGACAATACCTGAAACAGGGTGAGCAAAGCCTGCTATTTATAAACCGTAGGGGTTTTGCCCCCGCTGTCTGTTGCACAGCATGTAATGCACTGGCCCAATGCACACGATGTGATGCGCGCATGACCTGGCACAGGAAGGAGGGCCGTTTGCTGTGCCATCATTGTGGCAAGAGCAGCAGATGGCCTGAGCAATGCCCTGATTGTGGCAGCAGTGAAATGGTTACGCTTGGACAGGGCACAGAGAATATTCAGCAGACCGTTCAGAAGATGGTTCCTGAGGCATCGATAGAGCGTATCGATAGAGATACTACTCGACGAAAAGGTGAGCTTGAGCAGCGACTGCAACGTGCACACAGTGGTGAGGCAGATGTGCTGGTAGGCACCCAGATGCTGTCCAAGGGTCATGACTTCCCGAATCTAAGCCTGGTCGGAATACTTGATAGTGATCAACTATTATTTTCGTCCGATTTTCGTGCCAGCGAGCGTCTGTTCCAGCTGATTACACAGGTAGCAGGCAGGGCAGGTCGGGCGGACAAAAGAGGTACGGTTCTGCTGCAAACACGTTTCCCTGATAGTCCCTGGCTGCAGGCAATTGCCCAGCATGATTATAATGCCTTTTCCGAGATGGCGCTGTCGGAACGAAAAAGTGCAGATTATCCACCGTATACCCATATCGCTCTGCTGCGTGCCGAAGCAATAGAGCAGCAGCAGGCCCTGAAGTTTTTAGTCGGCATGCATCGTAAGGCCAAATCATTGATTGCATCCAGTTCAGCGTTGCAGTCAGTCAACTTATCCGAGCCGGTGCCCTCGGTGATGGAAAAACGTGCCGGTCGCTACCGGGCCCAGCTGCTAGTTCAGGCTGCGAATAGAAAGCCCCTGCACGATTTTCTTTTTCAATGGCGTGGAGAGATAGAGAGTGACCGCAGTACGCGCCGAGTGCGCTGGTCGCTGGATGTTGATCCGGTGGATCTGTATTAGACAAAGATATTTATCACCTGTCGTATGTTTGCTCAATAATACTTTTCTAGGAGCATCGCCCGGCGCGATTGAATTAGTTCATGCATCGTGATTCGCGTCGAGCGACGCTCCTACAGGGTGCACGCTATTCTGATTTCAACCCGTGCTTCCAGTGATGCTACAATCCGCACCCCGGTTCTCCGTCTGAAGAGACATGACACTATGAAGTTGAAACCACAGTTACAGGCACTTGTCAGTGATGCGCTTAAGGCACTTGTTGCAGAAGATCTTCTGCCTGAAATTGATCTGCCAGAAGTCAGCATAGAACGAACGCGTCAGAAGGAACATGGAGATTTTTCCTGCAATATTGCGATGGTGCTTGCTAAACACGCAAGATGTGCACCGCGAGATCTCGCCCAACGGATTGTTGATCGACTGCCCACTTCGAAAATTGTAGACAAGGTTGAACTGGCAGGGCCGGGTTTTATCAACTTCTTTGTTACCGATGAGCCGCTGTATCAGGCCGTCAGAGATGTCATTGCTGAAGGTAGCGAGTATGGCAGGACAGATATAGGCAGCGGGCAGAAGATAATTATTGAATTTGTCTCGGCTAACCCGACAGGCCCATTACACGTAGGTCACGGCCGTGGTGCAGCCTATGGCGATGCACTGGCACGTTTGCTGCGGGCTGCTGGATATCAGGTCAATACCGAATACTATGTGAATGATGCCGGCCGGCAGATGAATATACTTGCGGTCAGCGTGTGGCTGCGTTATCTGGAGTTGTGCGGGGAGGAGTTAGACTTTCCAGCCAATGCCTATCAGGGTGATTACGTCTGGGACATTGCTGCCAGCATACATCGCAGCAAGGGTGATGCCCTGCACCGGAAGATCGATCATGTCTTTGTTGGCGTGCCGCCTGATGAGCCGCTCGGTGGTGATAAGGAATCCCATATCGATGGTCTGATTGACCGCGCAAAAGAACTGCTGGCTGATGACTATGCGCTGGTGTTTGACCAGGGCCTGAATGAAATTACGGAAAATATCCGGCGTGACCTTGCAGAGTTTGGTGTCGAGTTTGACCGCTGGTTTTCCGAGCGCAGCCTGCACAGTAGCGGTGAAATGGAGAAAGCGATACATACACTTGAAAGCGGCGGTTATCTCTATGAGAAAGATGGCGCAACATGGTTTCGTTCTACCGATTTCGGTGATGAAAAAGACCGGGTCGTGATGCGTGAAAATGGACAAAGCACCTACTTTGCCTCTGACATAGCCTACCATCTGGATAAGCTGGACAGGGGTTTTGACCGGTTGATCGATATCTGGGGCGCAGACCATCATGGCTACGTGACCCGGGTGAAAGCGGCTTTGCAGGCATTGAATGCCGAGAAAGATCGTTTTGAGGTGCTGCTGGTGCAGTTTGCCATACTCTACCGGGGGGGTGAAAAGCTGGCCATGTCGACCCGTTCAGGTGAGTTTGTGACTTTGCGGGAACTGCGTAGCGAAGTGGGTAATGATGCAGCTCGTTTCTTTTATGTCATGCGTAAATGCGAGCAGCACATGGACTTTGACCTCGACCTGGCCAGATCACGGTCCAATGAAAATCCGGTTTACTATGTGCAGTATGCGCATGCACGTATCTGCAGCGTATTGTCGCAGTTAGCTGAAAAGAAGATGGAATTAGCGGACCCTGCCGATGCAAAACTGGATTTGCTGACCGAGCAACATGAAAAGGACGTTATGAATGAATTATCCCGCTACCCTGAAGTAATAGAAGGCGGGGCGAAAAACCATGAGCCGCACCAGATAGCCTATTATCTGCGAGAGCTGGCCAACTGTTTTCACAGCTACTACAACTCCTGTCAGTTTCTGGTTGATGACAGGGAAGTTCGTGATGCCAGGCTGGTTTTGATCCAGGCAACGCGACAGGTGCTGGCCAACGGTCTTAATTTACTGGGTGTTTCAGCACCGGAGAGTATGTAATGGCAGCGAGAAAAAAGCGTGGAAAACGAAATGGAGCCAGGCGAAAATCGACTTCGTCTGCAGCCGTACGATGGCCAACATTAATCGCGGGCATAATACTTGGTGTTTTGCTTAGTTTTGGCGGCATGTATGTATATTCCAGCGGTATGAAAATGAGTCTTGGCGCGGGAATTAAAAACCTGGTCAATAGTAATCTGGATAATTCTGATGCCCGAATCAGTAAAGATAAAAAAACACCTGATGAGCCAAAACCGGTGTTTGATTTTTATACTGTGTTACCAGAATATGAAACCGTAGTCGACGAAAAACAGTTTATTCAAGAAGTACAGAAACCGGCCAAAAAGCAGGAGAAGGAATCAACCTATATTTTGCAGGCGGCATCCTACTCATCATTTAATGATGCCGACAAACTGAAAGCAAAGCTGGCGCTTAATGGTTTGACATCCCGTATTGAAAAGATATCGGTAGATGGCAAGGGTCAGTTTTATCGTGTCAGATTAGGTCCCTATAGCAGCACACGTACGAAAAAGGATGTCGTCAAACGGCTCGGCACTCTGGGTATCAAACCTTTGCATCTAAAAGTCGATACGAATTAGGTTTTACGTATTACGTTTTACGGAAAATCATAATCGTAACCCGTAACCCGTAAATCATCTATTGCCCTATTGCACCGCGGGCATGTCAACGGTAAACTTCGCGCCCCGAATTTCCCAATTTTTTTTCAGGTACAGGCCAATGCGTTCACTTGGGCATCAGATAATTGCTGAATTTTATGATTGCAACCGCGATTCGCTGAATGATGTGGATTTTATCCGTGCAGCAATGATGGATGCAGCTGAAAAGGCGGGTGCGACGATAGTCACAGAGGCCTTCCATCACTTTTCCCCACACGGTGTCTCCGGCGCGGTGATCATTGCTGAAAGTCACCTGTCTATTCATACCTGGCCTGAATACGGTTATGCTGCAGTGGATCTGTTCACCTGTGGAGAGACGGTTTCATCTGAAACGGCTTTCAACCACTTGCGTGATACGCTGGGATCGACACAAGTATCAACGATGGAACTGCATCGAGGTCAGGTTGATATGATGGATCCGAAGGATGGGCCGGTACGGCATAAACCGCTACTGGTTTCCAGTATCTAGCAGCTTTTATGGGCTGCTGGACGGCTGCGTTTTTTCCTTACTACTAGCCTGCCCCACATAGTCCTGTAACGACATGGCTTTGGTAAAATTCATTGCAGGTTGGGCTGAATAATGAAACCCAGGGCTGTCTCAGCTGATGCTCTGTGGCAGGGTGCTGTGCCTCGATACCAACCTGCGACGAAAACTATTTTCATGCCTGATGGCATCGATTAATGCCTGCTTCGATTACTACAAAGCACACAATAGATCTTTATTTTATTGAGACAGCAGTGTGTCCATCCCTAAATGTTGTTTGTTCAGTGGCAACGTGAAAGTGTCTACGTTACAGTAGTGATTATCGGAGCGTAATCGTTAGACACTAGTAAGGGAATTGTAAGATGAAAAAACCAGTTATCGCAGATAACAAGCCGAAGCAAGTAACGCTTAAAAAGGGTGAGGAATACTATTTTTGCGTTTGCGGGCGTTCGAATAATCAACCATTTTGTGATGGATCACATGCGGGAACAGAATTTAAACCAAAAGCATTTACAGCAGAACAGGATGGTGAAGCCTATTTATGTGCATGCAAGCATACAGCTAATGCACCCTATTGTGATGGGACGCATAAACAATTTAGTGCGGAAAATATTGGCCAGGAAGGCCCGGGGGTAAAACAAAAATCCACAGAATCGCCAACTGCATCAGCCACGGTTGAGGAGCCTACAGTAGAATTTATCCATCAGCTCGCTAAAGATGGGCTTTCCAAATTAGGGCATCACGGACCAATGACTTCTATGGGCGTGCCGCGCCATCTGCTGCCTCATTGGGATGATATACAAATAATGGCAGCCCAAATGGCCACTAAACCATTGATGGAAGAGCAGAGTGTTGGCACAGAGCTGATTATTGGACCAGAAACCAGAAAACCGTTGAAACTGAAAATCCCTTTGTTTGTGTCAGATATGAGTTTTGGCTCACTCTCTGAAGAAGCAAAGATATCATTGGCCAGGGGGGCAGAGCTGGCAGGCACAGGTATTTGTTCGGGTGAAGGAGGAATGTTACCTGAAGAACAAGAGGCGAATTCACGATATTTTTACGAATTAGCCAGTGCAGAATTTGGTTATAAAGAGGCGCTACTAAAAAAGGTACAGGCTTTCCACTTTAAAGGAGGACAAGGTGCAAAAACGGGTACTGGGGGACACCTTCCAGGAAACAAAAATATAGGAAAAATTTCACAGGTAAGAGGCATAGCCGAAGGCCAGCCGGCAATATCCCCGCCAACGTTTAAAGACCTTTCATCAGTATCAGATTTTAAACAGTTTGCAGACCGCGTTAGAGAAATTACTGGCGGTATCCCTGTTGGTTTCAAGCTCAGTGCTAACCATATAGAAAAGGATATTCAATTTGCACTGGATGCCAGTGCCGATTACATCATATTAGATGGCCGCGGCGGCGGTACCGGTGCTGCGCCAGTAATGTTCAGAGATCATATCAGTGTGCCAACAATTCCCGCACTGGCACGAGCTCGCCGCTATCTTGATGATCAAGGTGCGAGTGGCCGTGTAACGCTCATTATAACCGGTGGATTACGCGTTCCTATTGACTTTGTTAAGGCCCTGGCATTAGGTGCAGATGGCATTGCTATTTCAAATAGTGCTTTACAGGCCATTGGCTGTGTTGCAGCAAGAATGTGCAACACAAACAACTGCCCAAGCGGAATTGCTACCCAGAAAGCTGAACTTCGTCAAAGACTGGATATACAAAAGTCATCAGTCCAGTTGCATAACTTTTTTGATGCTACTGTAGAGTTAATGCAAGTAATGGCTCGGGCCTGTGGTCATGATGATCTAAATAAATTCAATAAAGATGACCTGGCCACATGGCATCGTGACATGGCGTTGCTATCGGGAGTAATTTACTCAGGCTTTGGAAGTCCGCATAACAATGCATAAAATGGGGATGATCTCGAATATATTGCCAGCAGGCATCCAACCCGATACGAAATATACAGGAGAGAAAAATGGCAGCTGTGATTGAAGGAAAGGGGGGGTGTCTTTGTGGCGCAACTCGAATCACCGTAAAGAGTATTAGTAAAAGTGTGGGTGCATGCCATTGTAATATGTGTAGAAAATGGGGTGGAGGACCATTTATGGCAGTTGATTGCGGCACAGAAGTATCATTTGAAGGTGAAGAAAATGTATCCGTATTTAACTCATCGGAATGGGCGGACCGGGGTTTTTGTAATAAGTGCGGGAGCCATCTGTTTTACAGACTAAAAGGAAGTAAGCAGTACATGATGCCTGTAGGGCTGTTCAATACAGATGCAATGTTTATTTTTGATCACCAGGTGTTCATTGACGAAAAGCCTTCATTTTATAGTTTCGAAAATGATACAGAGAAGATGACAGGGGCTGAGGTGTTTGCAAAATATGCTCCTTCTTCTGAGTAACCCATACCAATCACATGCACATCAACAAAAATACCAGCGGCCTTAAACAGGAGAGGTGATGAGCCAGGAGAAAAGTATAATAAATTGCCCGAACTGTAGTGAAGAAATTGATGTAAATGATATTTTGTACCATCAAGTTGACGAACAACTTAAAAAGCAATACAGCAATGAGTTAGCGAAAGAAAAAGAAAAGTATACTGCGCAAACTTCAAAGCTTGAAGAGGATAGAAAAAAACTGGAAGCCGATATAATTGAACAAAAAGAAGAAATAGCTAAACAGGTAAAGAGTGAGCTTAAGCAAAGAGAGCTGGCGCTGAAGAAAAAAATTATGGCACAGGCGGAAGAGGAGCAAGCGGATGCACTTGGTACCTTGCGTGAAGAATTAAATGAAAAGTCCCATAAAATAAAGGAGCTCAATAAAACGTCTGTAGAGCTTGAAAAAGTCAAAAGAGAAAAGGATGAGCTGGAAGCATCAATAAAAGCTGAATCAGCGAAAGAACTAACTAGAAAATTAACTGAAGAAAAAGAGAAAATACATAAAGAAGAAAGCGATAAAAACGAACTCAAGTTAAAGGAACTCAAAAAGCAGTTAGAAGATCAAAAAAAACTTACCGAGGAAATGAGGCGAAAGCAGGATCAGGGTTCAAGCCAGACCCAGGGGGAGGTACAGGAGCTGGCTATAGAAGAATGGCTGGCTGACAAATTTCCATTAGATGGAATACAGGAAATAAAGAAGGGCGAAAGAGGCGGTGACTGCCTTCAAACTGTCCATACACGCTCTCATAAAAATTGCGGTTCCATATATTACGAAAGTAAGCGTACCAAGGCCTTTCAATCGAACTGGATTGAAAAATTCAAATCAGATATTCGTGAAAAGAATGCAAATATCGGCGTACTGGTTACAGAGGTTATGCCATCTGATATGGATCGTCTTGGGCTAAGGGACGGGATATGGATTTGCTCTTTTGATGAATTCAAAGGTTTGTGTACTGTCTTGCGCGAGTCTGTCATTCAAATAAGTACAGCAATTACGACGCAGGACAACAAAGGCGACAAGATGGGTATGCTTTATGACTTTCTTACAAGCAATGAATTCAAGCTGCAAATAGAAGCAATAGTAGAAGGTTTCACACAGATGAAAACCGATCTTGAGTCTGAGCAACGTGCAATGCGAAGCATATGGAAGAAACGGGAAAAACAAATTGATAAGGTTTTATTAAATACAACTGATATGTATGGCTCAATAAAGGGAATTGCAGGCAATGCGGTTCAATCTGTGCCTCTATTAGAACTTTCGTCAGACGAGGAACCTGATAGCAAAGACTAAGGACAAAAAACAATAAAAAATACCACCTTAATCCACCAGATAACTATAAGCCGACAGGCTGGCCAGCAACTCCTCCATCAACTCGCCGCGCTCACTGTCATCCAGATTACAGTCTCGCGCGCGATCCAGAATCAGTTGCCGAATGTGATCGGGGTCATACTCCACCCGGTATAGCAACTGACTGATGTTCTCTCCATGAAAGATATTTTCCAGAGTAATAATGCCATCCTTATCCTGCACGACATTGGCGCTTGCCGTGTCACCGAATAGATTGTGTATATCACCCAGTGTTTCCTGATAGGCCCCGAGCATGAAGAAGCCCAGCAAGTACCTTTCATCTGTCTCGATATTGTGTAAGGGCAGGGTGTTTTCGATGCCATGCTGGTCGACATAGAGATCAATTCTTCCATCCGAATCACAGGTCAGGTCGTGCAGGATAGCACGGCGGTCGGGTTCTTCATCGAGACGCTGCAGTGGTACGATTGGGAAGACCTGATTAATCGCCCATACATCGGGCATGGACTGGAAGATTGAGAAGTTGCAGAAGACCTTGTCTGCAAGTATTTCCTCCAGTTCGTTTCTCACCGATTGCAGTGAATGATTGGCTGGATCGATTTCAGCATGCAGGCGATAGCAGATAGCATACTTCAGTTGTTCAGCCTTTGCGCGTTCATTCAGGCTTAGAGAACCCTGGTTAAATCGGTTTTGTATGTTCTGCATGGCAGAGTCAAGGTCGTGATAGATTTCACGGATGGGTTTTCCCTGTTGCAGGGCATTTAGCTGGCTGCGCAGCTCATGAAGAAAGGTGGCCTCCCTGTCCTCCTCAACCGGTATTTCGACAGCATGTTTTTCAACTTCTGTCACGTTGGTGATAAGTACTGCATGATGGGCGGTTAATGCGCGTCCTGATTCACTGAAGATCTCAGGCATTCTGATGTTGTGCTGGTCACAGGTGCTGGCCAGTCCCTGAACTACGGTGTCTGCATATTCGGCCAGGGGGTAATTGACTGAGCACTCACTGCGGGTGCGTGTGCCTTCGTAATCAACACCTAGTCCACCGCCAACATCAATTACCCTGATATTGATTCCAAGCTTCGTCAGCTGAACAAGAAACTGTGCGGCCTCGCCGATACCATTTTGAATGTCGTGGATATTGGAGATCTGTGAACCCAGATGCACATGCAGTAATTCAAGGCAGTCTTGCATACCGGCATGACGCAATTGCTCAACGGCAGTACGTAGCTGTGAGGCAGTCAGGCCAAATTTAGAGCGTTCGCCACCGGAGCTTTGCCATTTGCCGCTGGCGATGGAGGCCAGTTTCAGGCGAATTCCTATCAGCGGTGTAGTGCCGCTGCGGCGGCATTCATCGAGAATGAGTTGCAACTCAGACAGCTTTTCAATAACTAGATAGACTCGCAAGCCCATCCGGTTACCGGCAAGCGCAAGTCGGACATAGTCACGATCCTTGTAACCGTTGCAGACGATCACGCCGCCATCAGCTGATAAGGCCAGTACCGTGAGAAGTTCCGGTTTACTGCCGGCTTCCAGTCCCAGACGGTCGCCTTTTGTGTTTAGCAATTCCTCAACCACATTGCGGTTCTGGTTGACCTTTATCGGGTATATCGGCCGGTAGCGGGCCACTTGCCCTGATTTTATTAGTGCGCGGTCGAAGGCATGACAAAGTTCATTTACCCGATGGTGCAGTATGCCTGGAAAGCGTGCCAGCAGGGGGAGCGAGAGACACGATTGTCGGGCCAGTTGAGCTACCTGATGCAAGTCTATGGGCGGTTTGTCATTTGCTGCATCGACAAGCAGATGGCCTGTTGCGGAGATGTTAAAGTAGCCCTCGCCCCATTTACCGATGTTATAGGTTCGCAGCGATTTTTCAGTGTTCCAGTTTGGCATTACAACGAACTCAATAAGGAGATTAATCAGAGGCTACACAATATTAGCATGAGAAAGGATATAATCCGCTCTCTGCTGAGACCGTCTATAGTTTATAACAATGAAATTGAATACAGAAAATTGGGTTACCGAAATTTACCCGGACGATGGCTGCGCTCTGTCGCTCGAACTGTCGGATAAGCTGCATGAGGAACAGACCGCCTGGCAGAAGCTGGAAATTTACCAGACCACAGGCTTTGGCCGGCTGATGCTATTAGATGACTGTATTATGCTCACTAGCCGGGATAATTTCATCTACCATGAGATGATGACCCATCCGGTACTCTGCATGCACCCGGCACCAGAGGATGTACTAATTATTGGCGGCGGTGACTGCGGCTGTCTGCACGAGGTACTGAAACATCCGTCCGTCAAACATGTCCGCCAGGTAGACCTGGACGAGCGCGTGACATGGGCCTCAGAGAAATTTTTTCCTGAATTGTGTGAGTCGAATAGTGATCCTCGCGCCGAGCTGATTTTTTCAGATGGTGTTGCTTTTATTGAGCAGGCAAAAAGTGCCAGTTACGATATTATCATTGTGGATTCTACCGATCCGGTGGGCCAGGCCGAGTGCCTGTACGCCGAAGAGTTCTACCGTGCGTGTTTTACGGGTTTGTCAGACAATGGCATCCTGGTAGCACAAAGCGAATCACCGCTTTTTCACAGGGATCTGATCCACAGCATGAGGTCTCGCATGGCAGATGCTGGATTTAATGATGCAACGACCCTCTTTTTCCCTCAATGCACCTATCCTTCCGGCTGGTGGAGCGCAAGTCTGGCTTTTAAGACGGATAAACCGTCAAGTCACAGGTCAGTCGACATTGAGACAAAATATTATAATAATGCTATTCATCAGGCAGCACAGGCTATGCCGCAATTTATGCTGGAAACTGACAAATAAGCTATCGATTATGAAAAAGCTTTCTCTTTCACTGGTTCTCGTGTTTAGCCTGCAGGGGGCTCCATTGCCCGCCCATGCGAGCAATGGCATGGGTGACATGATGAGCACCATGATGCAGATGTTCCTGTGGATGATGAGCGGCGCCAGTGGTGGCGGCATGTCCGGTTTCAGCCCCTATAGCATGAACCCATATAGGCTGGGCGGTATGGGCGGGCAGGGTTTTCCATTCCAGGGCAGTGGCTTCCCGGGCAACTATGGCGGATTGGGCGGATCGCCGTATTCACAATACGGCTATGGGGCACGTTCACCTTACTATGACCCATACAATATATATGACCCGTACAATAGCCGGTACAGCCAGGGCAGATATGGGTCTGCCGACCCCTATTCTCCACCTTACAATCAGTACAGGCCGGATTACCCCCGGCAGGAGAAGATACAACCTGTTGTTATACAACCGATTATTGTCAGCTCTGGTCAGCAATCAGATGGAACTCAGGCACCAAAGGTTGAAATTTTACCTGTGCAACCCGTTAAGCCAGTGTCCTCCACCGATAAGGCCCCATACGCTGCCGTACCACAGCCATCGATAAATTCTCGCAAATCCCGTAACCATGACAACCCGCTGCCTGGCCGATGGCACGGTGTAAATCGAGAGTTTCTGGAACTGGGCAGAGACAGTTTTCGCTTACGTACACAGGATTCTGAATTACGGGGATCGTACGAGGTAAAGAATAACATCATGAAGGTCGCAATTCTTAACCGCACTGAACCCGTCTACATGCAGTACCGTCTGGCAGAAGGGAAGCTGCTATTTCGTTCTGAAGACGGTCAGATGATGTTGTTTCACAGGCGGTACTAGAGAGGGAAAGTTAATAGCGTAAAGTTGAAAGAAATGATTAAAACCTTTCTTTTTGCTTGTTCGCTTTCAACTTTCAGTTCAAGGAAGCTGCACTTTATACTGTTTCTTGTTGTAACCATGCACTGAGTCATGGGCACGGATGGAGACCGAACTGGTGCCCTGCGGAATATTTACTCCAGAGAGGCTGCGGGTAAAGGGTTGCTCACCAACATGCGGATGCATCAGCACTCGCTTGCCAAGTACATCACCGGTCTCTGATAGTACTTCCCAGCCATCGGCATAGTGGTCCCAGCCGGTATCGTCATGCCTCAGCGTGACATCGAAACGATAACTGTCCTGGCTGTTAGTTACCTTAACATCAACGATCTCAGCCTGTCCGGCAAAGGCAGAGCTGGATAGCAACAGCATTACTGGAATGTAAAATAGAGTTTTTGATAATTTCATGGGCAGGCTCAATATTAGTTTTTAAGGCGTAAGACGAAAGACGAAAGAAAAACCCTGTGACGATCTTGAGGATCCTTAGTCCCAGGATCTTCAAGGACTCACTTCCATCTCAATCGTCCCTGAAACGGTTACATTTAATGTCGACTGGCCGGACTCGAATGACGGCGGAGCGATAGCAGCGGATGCCATCACTGCCCTGTCCATCTCGTACATGGGGCGAGGGGTGCTGCCGGAATTATTGATGTTGATGGTTACCAGGCGATATTTCTTGAAGCCGAGGCTTTTGCTGACCGTTTCTGCACGGGAGTTGAATTTCATCAGGGCGGATTCGATCATACCGCTCTCGATTTTTTCTTTCAGTTCAGGCGACACATTGTATCGGGTCGATTTGATAAGCAGCGTTTTCTGTAACATTTGTACCAGAGATACCATGTCTTTGATGTTCTGGCTTTTGAGGGTAACTGAGGAGGCGCCGCGCCAGTGGTCGAGACGGTTGTCACGGGTATAGACCGGGCGGATGGAATAGTCGCTGGTGCTGCTTTTTATCGCAGGAAAATTCTTTATTGTGGTATTGGCCGCTGTCATCAGTTGATTGATTTCATTGGCCAGCTTTGTAGCATCCTGGCCATCCCGTTCAATGCCCATGGTTACCGTGATTTCGTCATTAGCGACTTCCTGCTGCTCCGTGACCTGATAGGAGACACGGTTGTAGGTGACCGTCTCTGCGGCAAATAGCACCGGTGTCGAAATAGAAAATAGCAAGATGAGCAGGGTCGTTTTAATGTAGTGCATTTTCGTCTCCCCAGAGGTCATTGTACTGTTTCATAATTTCCTTTATATGGTCAGGATAGCAAATGATTTCCATCTGTTTCTGTGCCTCATTAAAGAACTTTCGCGCCTCTTCTGGTCTATTTTGAACAAGATCCGAGTAAATCAGGCTCCATCGCCTGGGCGGTTTCGGCCAGTTCAGATTTTCCAGAACCGTCGGATTGTTCCGGCAGTTGTTGAACAGGCGGTTCAAATTGTGCGCGAATGGATGCGGTAGATGTTTGCAGCAGCAGTGTAGCAGGTGACATCAGTGCAGAGTGCGTGGGCTGGAAAGTATAAATTCCGGGATATCGGCATCGAAATCACTGCCATCATCGGCCACCATCTGGTAGCTGCCGCTCATTGTGCCAACCGGGGTTTTCAGCACAGCACCGCTGGTGTACTGAAAGCCTTCGCCGGGTTTCAAATGCGGCTGTTCCCCTACCACACCATCGCCACGGACTTCTTCAACATTGCCGTTGGCATCCGTGATCACCCAGTGACGTGTCATCAACTTAGCCGCCTCGGTGCCGGTATTGGTGATGGTAATGGTGTAGGCAAAAACATATTGTGAATTTGACGGGGAGGATTCTGACTCGATATATAAGGTATCGACATCAACATTAATATTTTGTGACATATTTGGGCTCGTGAGCTGGTCTGTAGCGGCTTTCATGATAGCAGAGATACGTTGCTTTTTGTCTTTTTCCCACAAACACACAGGTTAATTTAAGCCGGCGCTTTTAGAGGCCCTTTAAGTACCCGGTGCAGGAATAATGTCGACGAAACGATCAATATGGATAAATCTGTCATGTGGGTCCGGATCGAGCTTTGAATCAGGCTGTAAAATTGCACGCAGATGCCTGATGCCGTAGTTTTCTGCTGAAATGAGAACATTAATGCTATCGTCAATGAGCAGGGTATTCGCTGGGGAAAAAGACTGCCTTTGTTGTAACTTCTCCCAGAAATTTGAGTGCTCTTTCGGCAGTCCGATATCATGGGCAGTGATGATTTCATCCAGGTGACTGCCGATCGGTGTCTTTTTCATCTTCAGTGATAAGCTCTTACCATGCGCATTGGTGACCAGGACACGGTGCTTGCCAGAGTTGCCCAGGGCCTGTAGAAAGCTGATAACGTCCGGACGCACACTAATCAGGTGCTCCACTTCCTGCTTCAGTAACTCGATATCAAGTTTGAGCTGGTCAGACCAGTAATCGACACAATACCATTCAAGTTTGCCTGCGGCCTGGCGATAGCGGGTCATCAGTTGTTCACGTGCCTCTTCTCGTGACAGGCTATTCGCTTCAGCATAACGGATGGGGACATGCTCAAGCCAGAAATGGGTGTCGAAATGCAGGTCCAGTAGCGTGCCGTCCATGTCCAGCAGGACGGTATCAATTTCGGCCCATGGTGGAACGAGCGAACTCATCAACTGAATTCCGGTGATTTAATTAGTGGTACTGGTCTTGAATAGTCAAACATGATGTCACTTCCTGGTGTTGGCCTCATTTACTCTGTTAGTCTGCTGTATTTTACGGCACTATAGCGTTTAAAAAAATTATTGCCACAATCAAGATGCCATCAAAACCTGAAATTCTATCTGTTACCAGCGTCGCCCGCAGTCGATTGTTTCATATCGAGCAGGTCGATCTTCGTTTCAGCAATGGCAGGGAGGTCCGGTTTGAACGACTGCAAAGCGATTCTGCAGGTTCTGTTTTGATTGTACCTGTAGATGGTGATGAGCTTGTTCTGATACGGGAATATGCCGTCGGTACTGAACGGTACGAACTGAGTTTTCCCAAGGGCAGTGTTGATGACGGTGAGGAACCGCAGGACGCGGCCTGTCGTGAGTTGCAGGAAGAAATCGGCATGGCGAGCAGTCATACCCGATTGTTGCGCCGTATCATTGTTTCACCGGCTTATATTAACCGGCCTATCTGGATTATGCTGGCCACAGACTTATCGGTAGCCCCCCTGCCGGGCGATGAACCGGAAGAGTTAGAGCAGCTGCGCTGGCCGGTTAATCGTATGTGGGAACTGCTGGAGAGAGAGGATTTCAATGATGGCGTTAATCAGCTGGCCCTGTATGAACTGGGCCATGTAATGAAAGTGCTGCCCTACTAGCCCGGATACCTCCTGCAGTTAAAGGAAAGCTGTGTTTCTGTGAAGTATCTGGCACAGAAAAAATGCTTCTGTTGAAAAAATTGCAGTCCAGCATTACACTGGCTGCAGGCCATTGTCAGTCGCTGTTTCCGAGGCGAAACACTGGATCGTGTTATGGACAATGTGGCCGGGTCAGCAGACTGGATGGCAAAGGCCCGCAGTACAAAAATGGATTTACTTAACACCTGTGTTGTCGTTAGTGATTCTTAATATGACTGGTTGCCTCTCATCAATGATACTTCCCGGTAAAAAACTCTATAAAAATGTTGTCTGCGGTATTGCTTCGCTACTGCTAGTAGTGCCGGCGCTGGCAGACGAATTTGATGATTTCGAAAAACAGGTAGACCTGCTGGTGAATGATCGGCCGGTGCCTGATCAGGTGGTAATTCCTGACTGGTTTAAAAATAGTTTTTTTGATCTGAAAGATGACCTGGAAGAAGCAAAACAGGCGAAGAAGGCCGGGCTCGCAATATATTTTGGCCAGAAGGACTGTGCCTACTGCAAAGCATTAATGGAGACAAATCTAAAGACTCCCGATATTAAGCAGTATATGCGTAAAAACTTTGATGTGATACCACTCGATATCTGGAACAGCCGACAGGTAACTGATCTGCAGGGTGTGGGCCTGACCGAGCGGGAGTTTGCAATACGTGAGAAGACCAACTTCACCCCCTCGTTCATCTTTTATGACCTTGATGGCAACATTGCCTTACGCCTGCGTGGATATTATCCACCCTATTCATTTCGTGCCGCACTGAAGTATGTTGTTGAGGGGTTTTACAAAGAAGAAACGCTACGATCCTATATGGAGAGAGCGGACCCACCGGGGAAATTTGAACTGGAAGAGTTAAATCACCAGTTTTTCTTTGAGAGGCCACCGTACGCCCTTGATCGTAGTCACTTTAAGGCCGAGAAACCATTAATCGTGTTTTTCGAACAGAAGAGCTGCCATGCCTGCGATATATTACATACTCGGCCGCTGGGAAATCCCAACGTGCTGGATTTGATAGAAAATTTTGAAGTAGTGCAGCTGGACATCGAACGGGATGACCCTGTATTGACTCCGGCAGGTGAAAATATGACAGCACGAGAATGGTCTCAAAAACTGGGGATTTTTTACACCCCTGCGCTGGTATTCTTCGACCAATCCGGCAAAGAGATTATTCGTCTCGATTCAGTGACCGGCCAGCATCGTTTGCAGGGTGTGATGAAATATGTGCTATCAGGAGCCTACAAAAAGTATCCGACCTATCTGGAGTATCGGTTCGGGCGTGTTGATGCTTATTAAAGGCAGCTCAAAGCATATAAAGCATCAAGCCCTTAACCCTTCCTTATATCTCGTCAATATATTGCCGGAACTCATGGGCTTCGCCGGGTGTGTCCGGGTCGGCCATGTCGTCGGCTTCGAGGTCATCGAAAGGGCCTGACCAGTCTTCCGGGGGGGCCGCAGAGGTCAATCCCATTTCATTCCACAATTCGAGGTCAAGTTCTTCGATTGAGCCGTCAAAATACTGAATTTCGATGGTATCGTCTTCATCATCGATAGCAACAATTTCAAATAGCTGCCCATCTACATTATCAAGATACCATTTGCCAATGGCTGGTAGCGGATAGTTTTTCATAGTGCCCCCGTAGAACAGTAACGATTTATAAAGCGACGGTTAAGACCTGATTTGCTTCTATAACACTACTTCTACTCCACTCAATCAGTAGTTTCAACTACTATCTGGGGAAGCAATTTATATGCCGCAGGCTGAATTTTTCTTATTCTTTCAGCTAAAACAAAAGCATACACAATGATATGAAAATTTATCATTAATTAATTTATTCTCTTTCCTGTATGGGCAGGGCAGGGTAGAGTAATCGCATGAATATCGCGTTCACAAAAATGCACGGCCTGGGTAATGATTTTATTATCATTGAGGCATTGAATCACAACTTTCACGCCACGTGTGAACAGATTCAGCAACTGGCTGATCGTAATTTTGGCATTGGATTTGACCAGTTGCTGCTGGTTGAGCCACCCATCTCTGAGGAAATGGACTTCAGTTACAGAATCTTTAATGCCGATGGCAACGAAGTTGAACAATGCGGGAATGGTGCGCGTTGTTTTGCGCGGTTTGTCTATGACCGTGGCCTGATAGAAAAAAAAGAAATACGAGTGGGTACCCTGTCAGGCATCATCGTACCGCGCCTGCTTGATGATGGCCGGGTATGCGTCGATATGGGAGCTCCGGAGTTTGATCCGGAGAAAATCCCTTTTAAAACCGAAGGCAGGCAACGACTCTACCCGCTGCTACTGGATGAGGAAGAAGTAAATATCGCTGCCGTCTCAATGGGCAATCCTCATGCGGTACAGGTGGTCGATGATATTGATGAAGCCCGCGTCCGTGAGATAGGCACTCAAATTGAGCGCCACCCGCTCTTTCCGCAGCATGTCAATGCCGGCTTTATGCAAATACTGGATCGCCGGGCCATTCGTTTACGAGTATGGGAGCGTGGTTCAGGAGAAACACTTGCCTGCGGGACAGGTGCCTGTGCGGCCGTTGCCGCCGGGATTGACCAGGGTAAGCTGGACAGTCCCGTTAAAGTATTTTTACGCGGGGGGGCGCTGGATATAGAATGGGCAGGAGGTGATGCGCCTGTGTTGATGACAGGGCCGACTGAATACGTATATGAAGGTATGTTTGAAATGGAGAATTTATGAGCAAACAAGATGAAAATAGCGACAGCGGAAATGCTGTGTCTGAAATTAAGGAAAAGGAGGTTCTCTGTTATCTCGGCAAACACCCCGATCTGCTGATCAAGCATCCTGATTTACTTGCAAGGCTGCAGATCCCACACAATACGGGCCCTGGCACGGCCTCGCTGATAGAGCGCCAGGTAGAGGTCCTGCGTAATAAGAACCGACAGCAGGAAGAGCGTCTGTTGGTGCTGATTAACAACGCGCAGCAAAATGAAGAAATTACTGAAAAGCTGCATCGATACAGCCTGCAGCTAACCCGCGCATCCGGTGTAAATGAACTGTTGCAGAATACGGTTATTGAGCTGAAGCAGCTGTTTGATCTTGCTGCCGTGAGCATACATATCAAACCAGAATATCAGACCGACAGCCTGCAGACATCCACACTCACAGAGAAGGCATGGGCAGCACTTTTTGACACATTGGGTAAAGATCCATGCAGTTGCCACAATGCTCTCGATGATGAGCTATTAATATCATTGTTTGGTGACGATGCGTCTGCCGTTAATTCCTGTGCCCTGCTGGCACTGGATACACCGCATCGGGTTGGATTGATCGCCCTCGGTGCCAGTGAGCGGGAGCGTTTTTCACCGCAGATGGGGACATTGATACTGACACGCCTGGGTGAGCAGTTTTCCTCCGCGCTGAAGCGTAGCCATGATTTTTCAATCACGTGACTGGCTGAAATGCTCACTGCGGCACAACGTCAACTGGATGGTTTTATAGATTATCTGCGTTACGAGCGCCGTAATTCACCCCGCACCCTTACCGCCTATCAACATGATCTGACACGGCTGACCAGTTATTGCGAAGCAAAGGGTGTCGCCAGCTGGTCTGAGGTAGATAATTTACACGGTCGTAACTGGCTGGGGAGCCTGCACCAGCATGGACTCTCAAGTGCCAGCATTCAACGAATATTATCGGCCAGCCGGAGTTTCTATCGCTGGTTGATCAGAGAGGCACACGTCACAACAAATCCATTTGATCTGCTCAAGGCACCGCGCCGACCACGTCGACTGCCCGATACACTGGATGCCGACACGATACAGCAGTTAGTGGCGTTAAATGGTGATGATCCGCTGACCATAAGAGATAGAGCTATTCTGGAGCTATTCTACTCATCCGGTTTGCGTTTGTCTGAACTGGTGTCGCTGGAGATGAACGAGGTGGATTTATCCGCAGGCGAAGCAAGGGTAACCGGCAAGGGCAATAAAACGCGTATTGTTCCGGTTGGCCGTTTTGCCCGGGAGGCTATAAAGCTCTGGTTGTCCATTCGCAAGACGATGGCAAATGAAGCAGAGTCGGCAATGTTTGTCAGCAGGCGGGGAGGAAGGCTGGCAGCACGCAGCGTGGAAAAACGAATCAAAGACTGGGCTATACGCCAGGGGGTTAACAGGAACGTTCATCCGCACATGCTAAGACACTCCTTTGCCAGCCATATCCTTGAATCCAGTGGCGACCTGCGTGCAGTGCAGGAGTTGCTCGGCCATCAGAATATCTCTACTACACAAATTTACACCCATCTGAATTTTCAGCATCTGGCCAGGGTATTTGACAAGGCCCATCCGCGGGCGAAACGGAAGAAGGTTTAAAGAAACGAATTACGTATTACGTATTAGGTTTTACGTAACACCTAAATCGTAAAACCTGAAACGTCATTTCTTTTTCTTCTCCCATTTGTCCCATTTTTTGTATCTCTTTTTGCAGTACTTGCGCAGGGCGTCATAGTCCTTGAAGTAGAGTTCAAAGTCGTCTTCACCCGCCAGGCCGTCTTTTTCGCAGTTGTCGCTGGAGTGGTCGCGGCATATCTTGGGACGGACATCATAGATCCCACAGTCGCCGTTGGCCAGTAAATGGCTACAGGGATTGGTCATCAGCAGAAACCAGCCGTCTTCGTCCTTGTAGGCTTCGGTGTGTTCGTGGGATATTTGCCACAGGATGACATCAAAGTCTTCACGTGAGCGAGGGGTGTCGATCTGCTGGGTAAAATAGGTACAGCACCAGGACCTGGTGCATTGCATGCAGGGACTGGGATTTTCAACGGAAATTTTTTTTGCCATGGCGCGCAATCTATATGAAAAATCGTCCGGTCACAAATGAAACATTGACACGATTGTAGTCTGATTCAAATATAATCAGTATTCATGAGAATAATATCCAAAATAGTTTTATCTCTACTTAGCGTGTTTGTTGTTGCATCAATGCTCTGGGTAGCGGGGCCGTATTTGCTTGAAAAAGTGGTTCAGCAGCAACTGCAGCAGCAGGGGTTTACTGATATTGAAGTCAGTATAGGCCACATAGGCCTGAGCCGGGCGACTGTCGACCATCTGCAAATGAGCAATGATGCCTATCTCCTCATGCTGAAAAATCTGCAGGCAAACTACAGTTTGTCCGGTCTATTAAAAGGGTCTGCTGACTCAATAGTTGTTGCTCAGATATCACTTCAGAGACTTGCTGCTGAGCAAGCTGCAGCGGCATTGCCCGACCCGGTGATGTTGCTGGGCTTGATGAATACGCCCTGGCAGGAGTTTGTGCCAGCCCGTTTGATAACGGTAAAGGAATTGGCGCTGGTCGAGGAGAATGGCGTGCCCTCATTGGTGGCCTCGCTGAATGTAAAGAAGCAGGCAGGGGGCATGATCACTGAAGTAAAGATGACAGACAGTGCGGGTGAAAATCACCGTTTTAATTTTGTGATGTCGCCTGAGGCGGGTGTCAGTTTGCGATGGATGGCGACGGACGAAGGCATGAATGAAGCCAGACTGAATGAAGCCAGGCAGCCACCTTTCACACTCAACCTTCTTCCGGCACAGGGCTCAAATGAGTTGGCAGGCCTGGCGGGGCGCATTGAAGCTGATCTATCAAAACTGGCAGATATTTTTTCTCCACTTAGGGGCTCCACGGGTCTGTTTAAGGCCGATATTTCATACTCTGCGCGGCTGGATAGTCCGATAAAAGACTTTAGTGTCGTAGCCGAGTTAGAAAATGGTCAATTCATGGGGGCGCAAGTGAAAAAAATCATTGCTGCCATTGAGGGGAATGTAGAAAACACGGATGGCGTCTATACCGTTAATTTTAAAGAGCCATCGGTTGTTACACTCGACACGCTGGGCTTAGATGATAAAAACATAGGCAAGGCAGCGATACGTCTGCCGCGGGTACTTGAAGTGGTTGATGGGGGTGTGACCATACATGATGGTAGTGGAGCCAGCATTAGACTCAGCAACCTGTGGATGGAAAATATCAGTATCCCGACCATGAGGCTTGAGAATATCGCCCTGTCAGGAAGGCGACAGGCTGAAAATTCTGAGGCCTGTCATATCACCTCGAAAATTACCGCCCCGCTGATACGGGTAAACGACTTTCATATTAAGAACGACGTACTGCAATTAACCGCTGACTGCGCTGATGATGAAGCGCAGCCAGGTACAGTTAATATCCAGGCGAATGAACTGAGCATTGAAGATAATGATTTTTTACTGCCGTTGAATCTGTGCAGTTTGAACTTAAAGAATGTTGATGACAAATCCGCAGACTGGTCGGCAGAAGTACAGGGAGATTTTTCCTGCCAGTCCAGTGTTATGAGTAGTCCGCTGACTTCCCGATTTCAATTTAACCTCGAAAAGACGGCAGGTAGCGCACACTATTCCTTTTCAGAGATAAAACCGGATAGTGACAATCCGCTATTCTCCAGCATCCTGAAAGGCTGGAATGAACCTTATGATATAGTTTCCGGCACACTATCAGCAAGTGGAGAATACCGCTGGTGGACAAGTAGCAGGGGTCTTTATCGTGACAAGCTCGACCTGAACCTGAACGTGAGTGATGCCGGTGGATTTTATGACGGCGTGCTGTTTTCAGGATTGAATTACAGCGATACCATTGACCTGCTTCCAGTTATTAAGTCCTCTGATTTTGCCTTGATGAAAGTGGACGATGTCGACATAGGTATACCGGTTACCGAGGTGTCAGCAAAAATACGTTTTAAAGCGACTCGCAACGGGCCATTACCGATATTAATAGTAAATGCCCTGAGTTTGTCGCTGCTAGACGGCAGGGTCAAAGGGAATGACCTGGAAATTGATCTGAATAATGACGCACATGATCTGGTGCTGGTCGTAGTGGGGCTGGACCTGGCTCAAATAGTCGCGCTGCAGCAGCTTGAAGGCCTGACAGCAACGGGCCGTTTAGATGGCTACATCCCTGTCACCATCACTGAGAATGGAATGAAGATAACCGAAGGAAGAATCGTCTCGCAGAAGTCGGGAGGCAAGATAAATTATTTGCCAGCAGGTGGTACAGCGGAGATGGAAAAGGCGGCGATGGGGTCTGAGTTCGTGTTCCGGATAATCAAGGACCTGAATTATAATTCGCTTGAAATCGACGTGAACTATGGAGAAAGTGGCGAGATGGAAATGCGGCTTGCGATCAAGGGGAAAAGTCCGAAACTCGATGAACGGCGGCCCATACATTTCAACCTGAATCTGCAGCAAAATGTACTCAAATTGTTACAGGGCCTACGTTACGCTGAAGGACTGAGCGAAGAAATCGACAATAATGTACAGAAGAGCTTTAGAAGCAGAAGAAATTCGGTAAACTAGGGAACTTCTGATGTATTCTGGACAGGCTGTTCAGGCTCTATTCATGTAAAAGTGGGTATAGTCAATCTACCCGGTGAATTTTCAGCATGTTATTCCCGCTTCGGCTGGTGTTGTATGACAAAGTATTCCGCCAGCTCGTCGCTAACGAGGAAATATTATGTTTCAAACAATGATTAAAATTGTCGTCGGCTCCGTATTTATCTTATCCGTAGCTGCCTGTGCTCCAACCGTTAAGGTGGCCGCACCCGATGAACCGATTACGATCAACCTGAATGTAAAGGTTGAACATGAGATTCGAGTCAAAATTGATAAAGATCTCGATGAACTAATGACTAAAGACAGTAACCTGTTCTGATTAGAGAGGAAAATGATATGTTTAGTGAATTTAGTATGAAAAGAATTGGCCTGCTGCCGCTGTTCCTGGCACTCACTTTGTTTGCACTGCCTGCATCGGCACTGGATTTGGGGCAGGCAAGAAGCCAGGGGCTGGTAAAAGAAACAGCAAGCGGTTACCTGGTAGTGGCGAAGCCATCTGCTGAAGTCAACGCACTGGTAAGCAAAGTCAACGCAGGCCGTAAAGCGGAATACCAGCGAATAGCTAAGAAAAATGGCACTCCGTTGAGTGTAGTAGAGCAAGCCGCAGGTAAAAAACTGACGAAATGAGGTTCCTTGCAGAATAGCATCAAGGTCAAAATCAAATTCGTTCACCACAGAGGACACAGCGGTTTTTTGCGTGTTCACTAGTTTGTTGTGCTGAGACGAGTTTAGTGAAAGCTCTAGCTGGTTTTGTAAAATATTTATTTACCACTGTGTCCTCTGTGATCTCTGTGGTTAATGTTTTTTGGCTGACGTCCTGTGATTTATTTTTGTCGCCTGTCAAATATAGTGCTTGAACATTGATTGCAGAACTCTTACTCTTTGCATCCCCAAAATATGGATAGTGTTATGAATCAGGAACAAGCGCGTGAAAATATGATTAAACAGCAGGTTCGCACCTGGGAAGTGACTGATCCCCGTGTGCTGGAGCTGATGTACAGATACCCACGTGAGGAATTTGTTCCCGAGTCATGGCGTGAACTGGCTTATGCCGACACCAACATCGTGCTTGATGACCGCAGCTGTATGCTGTTTCCCGGCATGGAGGCACGAATGCTTCAGGCATTAAATGTACAGGCTGGTGAAATTGTGCTTGAGATTGGGACGGGATGTGCATATCTGACTACGATGCTCGAGGATCTCTCTGGCAATGTTACAACGCTTGATTCCGGAGATCATGTGCAGCCGGGGATTCGGAAAAAGCTTACAAATACTCATTTCGAAACAGGAAACATCAACGAAGGCTGGCAGGAAAAAGGAAATTTTGATGTTATTGTGTTGAATGGCTCAGTACAGACGATTCCTGAAGGTTTACTCGAAAAACTGAACGCGGGTGGAAGGTTATTTGCCGTGGTTGGCGAGCAACCGGCCATGTCAGCAACACTGATTAGCCGCAGTGTTAATGGCGGTCTGTTTGAAGAGGCCCTGTTTGAGACGTCACTGCCCCGCCTTACCGGCGCAGAGCAGAAGGATGTGTTTAATTTCTGATCGGATTAGTAACCTGCACCTGTGAGCCGATGCAGGTAGTCTCAGCAAGAGAGAAAATAAGTTCGGAAGTGTGTTCCAGCGCTCCGCGATTTTGCTGCACCAGTTTTTTACCATTTTCTCCCGTTTCAAATCGCAGATTGGCATCATCAAGATAGGTGGCAACTGCTGCGGCGAGATCGGTTTCTGAGTCAACTTGCTTGCCCGCCTCGCGTGACAGGGTCAGCTGGCTGATCTCATCAAAGTTGAACATGTGAGGGCCAAAGATAACCGGCAGGCCAACTGCACAGGCTTCGAGTACATTATGGCCACCAACAGGAACCAGCGAGCCGCCGACAAAAGCAACGTCAGCGGCAGCATAGAGTTTAAGCAGTTCACCCATGCTGTCAGCAACAATCACTTCCACATCGTCAGAAACAGGGCCGTGCAGTTCACTTCTGAGAGCGGTGTTGAAGCCATCCCGGCGACTGATTTTTGCCACGGTTACGAAACGCTCAGGGTGACGAGGAACAATCAGTAGCAGCAGGTCCGGGTAACTGCGCTTTAATTCCCTAAATGCGACGAGGGTTTTTTTTTCTTCATGCTCATGTGTGCTGGCGGCTATCCAGACAGGTCGCATGCTACCGAAATCCCGCCGCAGGGACTCCGCCGCCTCACGTAGGCTGGCCGGCAATTTGATTTCAAATTTAATGCTGCCGGTGATAAATATTTTGTCATTTGATGCGCCCATGCGCCTTAAGCGGCGTGCATCGGCACGTGACTGGGTAGCGATCAGGGAGACCTGGGCCAACGTAGCCCGGGTCAGCTTTTCAAAACGCAGATAGCCACGCATGGACGATTCCGACATGCGTGCATTGGCGACCACAACGGGTATATTTCTCTCCTTGCAGCCATGGTAAATATTTGGCCATAATTCAGTTTCCATAATGACCGCCAGACATGGCCTGACCTGGTTCAGAAAACGGCTGACAGATCCGGCGAGATCGTAGGGTACATAACAATGCAGCACCCTGTCTCCAAGCTGCCGTACAACTTCAGCAGATCCGGTCGGTGTCATCGTCGTGACAAGCACAGGAGTATCGGGAAAACGCTCAAACAACGCATTGATGAGAGGTACTGAAGCCCGTGCTTCACCAACGGAGACCGCATGAATCCAGATCACCGAAGAGCCAGGGTTGATGTGGCTAAAACCAAAGCGTTCGCCCCAGCGCTTGAAATAATCCGCATTCTTTATCCCGCGGAGCATCAGATGCAGAATGACCACCGGTACCAGCAGTGGTAATAATAATGAATAAAGCTTTAACATTCGAAATATGATTAGATTGGTTTATTTTTCAGGGTAATCAGAGGTCTCTTAAATAAATGAATAGCACTCTGTCGGCCGTTATTATTACACACAATGCTGCAGGGCAGCTTGAAGACTGCCTGAACTCATTGTCATTTGTCAGTGAAATCATCATCCTGGATTCAGGAAGTGATGATGAAACAGAAAATATTGCACGGCTGCACAATACAGTATTCATTCATCAGGACTGGCTGGGTTATGGGCCACAAAAACAGAAAGCAGCAGAGCTGGCAGCAAATGACTGGGTATTGTGCCTGGATGCTGATGAGCGCATCTCTGAGGAGCTGGCCAGGTCAATCCAGTCGGCGTTGAAAAGTCCGCAATATCAGGCCTACCAGTTTCCGCGCTGTAATCGCTTTATGGGCAGATGGTTAAGGCATGGCGAAGGCTATCCGGACATAAGCCTGAGGCTTTTCGACCGTAGAGAGGCTCGCTGGAGTGATGATGAGGTACATGAATACGTAAAGACCGATGTTCCGACGGGCATGTTGAAAGGGGATCTCCTGCATGATTCAGCTGTTACGCTGGACAACTACCTGGGAAAGCAGAATCTTTATACCAGCCTGCAGGCGGAGAAAATGTACCGTGCGGGTAAAACAGCAGGCGTGGCCAGGCTGTTATTAAACCCCCTGTTCCGGTTTATAAAATTCTACCTGCTGCGGCTGGGATTCCTGGATGGCGTACCGGGACTGGTGCATATTTGTATTGGTTGTCAGAATACATTTATAAAGTATGCAAAGCTTAGAGAGCTAATGAAAAAAAGCTAGGCTTATGTGTCCTTTCGTCTTTTTTCTGGATACAAACCAGATCATAAAATAATTACCCTATGCCAATTATTTTGAAGTACATATTTCTGGTATTAACCATAGCGGCAGGTTCTGCTGCATGGTGTAGCGAAGAGAATCACCCGAATATCATTTTGATACTTGCTGATGATATGGGTTTTGGCGATCTGGCGATTCAAAATCCGGAATCAAAAATCCCTACGCCACATTTAGATAACCTGGCTTCCGAAGGGATGAGGTTTACAGGTGCGCATTCACCTTCCGCAGTTTGCACGCCGACGCGCTACAGTGTTTTAACAGGTCGTTATAGTTGGCGAAGCCGGCTGAAAAGAGGTGTCATATGGGAGTGGGATAAACCGCTTATTGAAGAGGGCCGTTTAACACTGGCAAATATCCTGAAACAAGCCGGTTACGAAACTGCACTAATTGGAAAATCGCATCTAGGCTGGGATTGGCCGACTAAAAATCGGCCAGACAATAAAAGAAGGGGATACGGGTGAACAGGTAGACTTTAGTAAACCGATAAGTGGTGGGCCAACATCAACAGGTTTTGATTACTATTATGGGGCAGATCTTCCAAACCGTCCTCCCTATGCCTATATCGAGAATGATCGCGTAACGGAAACTCCAACAGAGCTAAAACCGGACACAATGTTCGGTCGAAAAGGTGTGATGGTAAGATATAGCGTGACAGCAATATTGGCAGGTTTCTGCAGCATCAATGAAAGGCTGCCATTCTGAAAGCGCCTGATCAGGAAAACACAGAGACAGGAAAATCAGAAGAAGGTTATAGTGCTTCCAGGCTTGGCAACACCAGCGCCAGCAGCGAAAGCAGGCCAATTTCGTATTTATAGAGCTTTTCGGGTGTCAATTTACCGGCTTTAACTCTATGGCAGCAGTAAATACCGATTCCATCTTCTCAATCATTTGCTGACGGGAGAAGTTTTCCTGTGCATTCAGATGGGCAGCATCTGACATGGAAGACAGAATTTTTTTATCCTGGTACATTTGCTCGAGGGCAGCAAGTACAGCATTACTGTCCCGGGGTTCTACAATAAGCGCTGTTTTATCCGGGACAACGGCTTCATTAATGCTGCCGTTGAGTGTTGTGATTGCCGGGATGCCGCATGCCTGTGACTGCATCAGCGCCTGAGGTACACCTTCATTGGCGTAGGATGGAAGGCAGAATACATCCATGGTATTCATCCACTCCGCAATGTTCTGCTGTCGATTGGTGAAAATAACACGGTCGTGCAGGCCTAGCGAATCAGCCAGTGTATGCAGGGCATCCCATTGCGGGCCGTCGCCGACGATTAACAGGCGGCTATTTTTGTCGCTGAAGCGACTAAATGCCCTCATCAGATAGCGATGGCCTTTCCAGCTGCGCAGGGTAGCAACGATACCGATGATAAACGTGTCATCGTCTATGCCCAGCTTTTTGCGCACGGTGGATTTATCTGCCGGGCTGAAATATTCAAGATCAATGCCGGTACGCACTGAGGTGATGTGATCGGCAGGAAAATGATTGACCTTGATCATGGTCTGCCGCAACTTTTCACCGGTGGTAACTATATGGTTGCAGGATTTAGTAGTTGTAATACGCCGCAATAAAAATAAAGAGGCGTATGAACTGACTGAGATCGGGGCGCCGCGAGGTTCAGTAAGGTTCAGTAGGTACATCGTGCAATCGCGCGTGAAGCAGCATTAACGAGTGAGGTAGAGTGGGATCACCTGATATCCACGTCGCGTTCCAGAATGTTCAGAAGAGTTATGATGGCGAGATACTTGTCGTCAAAGACTTGAATTTGGACGTCGAGAAGGGCGAGTTTCTGACCATGCTCGGGCCGTCGGGGTCGGGCAAAACAACCTGTCTGATGATGCTCGCTGGTTTTGAGCCAGCCACGCATGGCGAAATTTTCCTCAACGGAGAGCCCATCAATAACCAACCGCCGAATAAGCGCGGTATCGGCATGGTGTTCCAGAATT
>JBLYYR010000084.1:0-15503 GCA_048550195.1 Arenicellales bacterium | reverse complement strand
CATGAACTCGTATCTTACGCCTAAAATATCCAGATTTTTCGTTGAAAACCTTCGCAATAGCTAGCTATTACGTGCGCTTTTCGCCTCAAATCTGGATATTTTAGATCGTAATCTACTTCGCTCAGAAATAATCAGAGGTTCCCTAACATGTAAAATTTAAATTTTTTCTATCTCTTCCGCTGCATCTCCCCCATGAGCGGCCGCATTGCATGCAGCAGGCTGGCAAACAGATTCGGGTTTACCTTCTCCTCTTGCGCGAGCAGCTGCTTCATGTGCTCACGTTGGGTCGGTTTTCTGAAACAGGCTGGGCAATTATCAGCAATCACTGGCAGCTCTGCAGCTTCAGCGAAATTAGCCAGCTGTCGTTCTCTAACATACGCAAGCGGTCGAATTACCAGTAGATCCCCTGCATCAATGGTATAGCTCGCCTTCATGGTTCGCAGACTACCGCCATAGAAGCTGCTCATCATAAATGACTCGGCCAGGTCATCCAGATGCTGGGCCAGTACCAGCTTGTTGCAGTTATTTTTCCTTGCAGTGCTATACAATATGCCTCGCCGCATGCGCGAGCAATAGGCACAGAATGAGTCACGGCCCATGTTTTCTTCTGCCTGCTCAGCGATTTTCTGTTTCTGGTAGAAATAAGCTATACCCAACCCGGCAAGATAGCCTTTTAATGGAGAAGGATCGAAGCCTTCTATGCATGGATCAACCGTTGCTACAACAAGCTCAAAGCTAACCGGGGCATAGCTTTTCAGGTGATACAGCAGATGAAGCAGAGATAGAGAATCTTTTCCCCCACTTAATCCTAATAGCAACCTGTCGCCTTCTTGAACCATTTGATAGTCCGCGATAGCCCTGCCTACAGGCCGTAGCAGGTTTTTGGGTGGTTTTTTGCGTGCCTTGCTATTAGGCGTCGATATATTCATCGCTTTTGCCGATTCATTCTGTTTTTTTATCTACATACATAACTTAGGATGCACCCGAATCAAGAAACTGGTAATATTGCCGGTCTTTTTTTACAGACTGACAGAGCGCGGTATTTTTCATGGCTAAAGACTTTCTATTTACATCGGAATCAGTATCAGAGGGACATCCAGACAAGGTTGCTGACCAGGTCTCTGATGCTATCCTGGACGGCCTGCTTGCAGAAGATCCTTATTCACGGGTTGCCTGTGAAACACTGGTCAACACAGGCATGGCAGTCATTGCTGGTGAAATAACCACCAACGCGAATATCAACTATAGCGAAATTGTCCGCAAGACCATAGTTGATATCGGCTACGATTCATCAGATATCGGTTTTGATGGTGATTCCTGTGCAGTATTGATCTCACTGGACAAACAATCTCAGGATATCGCTGCTGGCGTCAATACCGGTGAAGGCATCGATCTCGACCAGGGCGCCGGTGATCAGGGTCTGATGTTCGGTTATGCCTGTGATGAAACAGACGTACTAATGCCCTTCCCGATCCATTATGCACACCGCCTGGTACACAAGCAGGCCGAAATGCGTAAGAATGGCAGCCTGTCATGGTTACGTCCTGATGCAAAATCCCAGGTCAGTGTACGTTATATCAATGGTGTACCCAGCCATGTTGATACGGTAGTACTGTCTACTCAGCACTCACCCGACATTGAACACAAAGATCTTGAAGAAGCCATCATCGAAGAAGTTATCAAGCCGATTATCCCTGCTGACATGATCAGTAAGGAAACCCGCTTCATGATTAACCCGACTGGACGTTTTGTTATCGGCGGTCCTGTAGGTGATTGCGGGCTGACCGGGCGTAAGATTATCGTTGATACCTATGGCGGTAGTGCCCGTCATGGCGGTGGAGCATTTTCTGGTAAAGATCCAACAAAAGTAGACCGTTCAGCGGCCTATGCCCTGCGCCATGTAGCCAAGAATGTTGTGGCGGCAGGCCTGGCGAAACGCTGTGAAGTGCAGGTGGCCTATGCTATCGGCGTTTCAGAACCTGTCTCGCTGCTGGTCAACACCTTTGGTACTGGCAGCCTCCCTGAAGAACAGATCGAAGCGCTGGTACGCGAGCATTTTGACTTGCGCCCTCGAGGCATAGTTGAATCACTGAACCTGTTGCGTCCAATCTACCGTGACAGCGCCGCCTATGGTCATTTTGGCCGTACTGAAGAACAATTCAGCTGGGAAGCACTGGATAAAGTAGAAGCCCTGCGCAGTGACGCAAACATTAGCCAGGCGGCATCTGCCTGAGCCACACACGAAATCTATCGTAAGCATTACGAACACCACGAAAATATAAAGAGGATAGCAATGAGCGTACAACCAGTAGAAAACCTGACACCGGATTATAAAGTCGCTGACATGAGTCTGGCTGAATGGGGACATAAGGAAATCAGTATTGCTGAAGTTGAAATGCCAGGCCTGATGGCTTTGCGCGAAGAATATGGCGACGAGAAACCACTCAAGGGTGCACGTATCGCAGGCTGCCTGCACATGACGATACAGACCGCCGTATTGATTGAAACGCTGGAAGCTCTCGGTGCAGAAGTTCGCTGGTCTTCATGTAACATTTTTTCTACCCAGGACCAGGCCGCAGCAGCCATCGCTGACAATGGCACACCGGTTTTTGCATGGAAAGGTGAATCAGAAGAAGAGTTCTGGTGGTGTATAGAGCAGACCATCTTTGGCCCTGACGGCTGGCGCCCAAACATGATCCTGGATGATGGTGGTGACCTGACACTGCTGATGCATGAAAAATATCCTGAAATGCTTGAAGATGTCAGAGGCATATCTGAAGAAACCACTACCGGCGTTCATCGTCTGTATGAAATGGCCAATGAAGGCAAACTGCTGACTCCTGCCATCAACGTTAACGATTCAGTCACCAAATCAAAATTCGATAACCTCTATGGCTGTCGTGAATCGCTGGTTGACGGTATCAAGCGTGCCACCGATGTCATGATCGCTGGAAAAATCTGTGTCGTACTCGGTTACGGTGATGTAGGCAAAGGCTGTGCCCAGGCATTCAAAGGCCTTGGTGCTACCGTCATGGTGACAGAAATCGATCCTATCTGCGCCCTGCAGGCAGCAATGGAAGGTTATCGTGTCGTCGATATGAACGAAGCCTGCGCCTACGGTGATATTTTTGTTACTACTACCGGCAATCTTGATGTCATCACCCACGACCACATGTTAAAGATGAAGAATGAGGCTATCGTCTGTAACATTGGCCACTTCGATTCTGAGATCGACATTGCTTCACTGAAGCAATACACCTGGGAAAACATTAAACCTCAGGTTGATCACGTTATCTTCCCCGATGGCAAGAAACTGATTGTGCTGGCCGAAGGCCGACTGGTGAACCTGGGCTGTGCTACCGGACACCCGAGCTTCGTTATGTCAGCTTCATTCACTAACCAGGTCATCGCACAGATTGAATTGTGGAACAATCCGGATAACTACGAGAATATCGTCTACGTTCTGCCTAAGAATCTAGATGAAAAAGTCGCACGTCTGCATCTGGAAAAGATTGGTGTGGCACTGAGCAAACTCAGTCAGAAACAGGCGGATTACATTCGTGTCCCGATAGATGGGCCTTATAAGCCTGAAACGTATCGTTATTAAATTCAAGTCTTAAGTCTTAAGTCTACAGACTGAAACCAAAACGATAAAATGACAAGGTTTTTGACTTACGACTTTGACTTAAGACTTGAAACTGAGCTAATCCCCTAGAAGAAACTCAAAGCATGTCTCAGGATATAAAAAAAACGTTCAGTCTCGAATACTTTCCTGCGCGTACTGAGAAAGGCGAGCAGTCACTGGCTGCCGCTCGCATAGAACTTAGCAAGCTGAAACCCGCCTTTGTCTCGGTTACTTTTGGTGCCGGTGGCAGCACCCAGGACGGCACCTACCAGACGATTAAAAGCATCATTCAGGAAGACGGGATTGATGCCGCACCTCATATCTCCTGCATTTCAACAAGTCGCGAAGCGCTGAAGGCGATGCTGGATGATTACCGCGATATCGGTGTCAGACGCCTGGTAGTACTGCGGGGAGATATGCCGTCAGGCTTCGGTGCAGCCGAACACAATGAATTACGTTACGCCAACGAACTGGTGGAATTCATCCGCCAGCAAACAAGTGATTACTTCACCATAGAGGTTGCTGCCTACCCGGAAACCCACCCGCAGGCAGGTAATGCTTTTGATGACCTGGAAAACTTTAAGCGTAAAGTTGAAGCAGGTGCCAACTCTGCTATCACGCAATACTTCTTTAACCCCGACGCCTATTTCCAGTTTGTAGATGATTGCCTGCATAGGGGTGTGAGTATCCCGATCACCCCGGGCATCATGCCAATCACCAACCACAAACAGTTGGCAAGATTCTCGGATGCCTGTGGTGCTGAAATCCCGCGCTGGATTCGTAAACGCCTGGAGGCTTACGGAGACGATCTGGAGTCCATCCGGAAATTTGGACTGGATGTGGTCACGCACCTGTGTGAACAATTACTTGCAGGTGGCGCACCAGGCCTGCATTTCTATTCGATGAACCGCGCTGAGCCGGTTAAAACCATCTGGAATGACCTCAATCTGTCAGGCTAGCCTGGTAATTTATTCTCCATTCTTTATCCTGACAGTGTAAGGCATCTACTTACCCACAGTTTCAGCGCCTTCGCCTCCGAAGCGGGTGGCAAAATAGCCAATAAGTAATCCTACCAGAGCACCTTCGAGCACAAACCAGAATGGTGAACTAATCGCCCCGTTTGCCCCGAATACAGCATTCATCATCATCTGCATCTCGTCGTAGGCAAAAAAAGTCAGGACAAAATTCATCCACGCGCCGACGATAGTCGAACGGAACCACCACGGGAATGGAAGCCTTAATACAGGGTGGTAGGTAAACACACCAAACACGCCGATAATTGCACCCAGCGTTGTATACCATAACAATATTCCCCAGCGCAGCAGCCAGCCTGCATCAGGCAGAAAATAGGGCAACAGGATAAAACCTGTCAGGCCAAACAAAAATCCAATGCCCTTGCCAATCGCTATACGAGTTACTAAAGAGGGATTACCGAACATGATTCTGTCTCCGTTGCTGTTTGAATATCCCGATAATTATGACAATGAAGATAGAATTAGGCAATTAAGATAAATTACTAATATTGATAAAAACACCAAAATTCTGCCCAAAAAAAGGGCCCGTAAAACGGGCCCTTTTTAGTGAAACATGCTTTATCTATTTTATAAACAGCATTTCCTGGTACTTAGGAAGAGGCCATAACTCATCAGCAACCTCTGTTTCAAGAGCGTCAGCATGTAAACGAACATCCGCCATCAGGCCAAGAATATCATTTGCACAGTACTGCATATGTTCCTCAGCAGAAGCAAAATCCTCTTTTTCCATGGCTGAACTGAGTTTGCCTACAGCGGCCATCATTGCATTGGCTTCCGCAGCAACCGTAGCGGCAACCGAGTTATCCAATTCAATATTCATATCTGCCAGCGTTGTGCTAGTTACCGTCAAATCAGATAGATATGTAATCGCTGCAGGATATATAACCGTTTTTGCCAGATCAACAACCAGTTTAGCTTCAACCTCAATAGACATAACATACTGCTCTGCATAGACTTCGTAACGGCTTTCCAGCTCTATTGGTGAGAGCACACCGGTACTTTCAAAGAGTGCCTTTACAGAATCCTCACGCAATGCAGGCAACGCATCGGCTGTAGTGGGAATATTCTTCAAGCCACGTTCTTCAACAGCCATTGTATGCCAGTCTGAAGAATAGCCATCACCACCAAATACTGCATTGCCATGTTCGTTCATCAGCTCTTTAAGTACTGCAAAAACCGCATCAGCCTGATTACTGCCACCGGTTATTTCAGCTTCCAGCTTATCGGCTATCCAGTTTAGAGAATCAGCCAGCATCGTGTTCATTACTACCAATGGACCTGAAACAGATTGCGCTGAACCTACCGCACGGAATTCAAAACGGTTACCTGTGAAAGCGAAAGGAGAGGTCCTGTTACGGTCACCCGGATCACGTTTAAAGTTAAGAATTTGGCTCAGGCCAAGTTCCATTTCTCCGCCATGATCACTTGTTGCAAGCTTGCCGTCTTTAATGTCCTGGAAGACATTTTCCAGCTGGTCCCCGAGGTAAACAGACAGAATTGCTGGAGGGGCCTCATTGGCACCGAGGCGATGATCATTACCTGCTGAGGCGATGACTGCCCTCAGTAACGGGCCATGCAGATGCACGCCACGAATCACAGCACCACAGAAAATCAGGAAGTTCAGATTATCGTGCGGAGTACTGCCTGGATCCAGCAGGTTTCCCTGTGTGGCGTTACCTACAGACCAGTTAACATGCTTGCCTGAACCGTTAATGCCTGCAAAGGGTTTTTCATGCAGCAGGCACAGGAAGCCGTGTTTCTTGGCTACACTTTTCATCATCGTCATCATCAGCTGCTGATGATCAGCAGCCACGTTGGCAGCTTCGAAGTATGGAGCAATTTCAAACTGTCCAGGAGCAACTTCGTTATGATGTGTTTTGGCAGGAATGCCCAGGCGGTACAATTTATCTTCAAAGTCCTGCATGAAGACCTGTACACGCGCAGGGATAGCGCCGAAATAATGGTCATCAAATTCCTGGCCTTTAGCAGATGCATTGCCGAATAAAGTACGGCCGGCCAGCAGCAGATCAGGCCGTGCATTGGCAAAATTACTGTCTACGAGGAAATATTCCTGCTCCGCGCCACAGCTGGAATTCAGCGGAGCAATATCGGTTTCACCCATTATGGAAAGGACTTTCTGACCGGCCTTGTTCATCGCGTCGTTTGAGCGCAGCAATGGAATCTTTTTATCCAGTGATTCACCTGTCCAGGACATGAAGACACTTGGAATCATCAGGGTTGCGCCATTATCTGTATGCATGATGTAGGCAGAACTTGTTGGATCCCATGCGGTATAACCACGGGCTGCATTAGTCATGCGTATGCTGCCATTTGGAAAAGAAGATCCATCAGGCTCGCCCTTAATCAGCAGACTGCCGGAAAATTCAGTAATCGCATTGCCATCCGGGTTTGTGATGATAAAACCGTCATGCTTTTCAGCAGTGATATTGGTCAGAGGATAAAAAATATGAGAGAAGAATTTAACACCTTTACCGATAGCCCAGTCCTTCATTGCCGCTGCAACAACATCAGCAACGGCTGGGCTCAGAGGCTCTCCTGTATGAACGGTTTTCTTTACCGCTTTAAATGCATTTTTCGACAGACATTCTTCCATCTTAGCCAGATTAAACACATCGCAGGCCCAGATTTTGTCCAGTGATTTTGGCTTTTTTACCGACATCGGCTCACGGTTAGTGATTTGATAAATCGCTTGAACGCGAGATTCATTTCCACTCATTTCTATTTCCTCAACTTGTGGTTACTTGATTAATTAAACTTACCAGGAAACTTAATATACGGGTATCTTACGTCCAGACACCTAAAACGACAGGGTAAATCAGGAAGACAGCATATTATATAAGCAATTAAAGCAAAATTCATGCCAGACAAAAAGGTATCGCTTCACATATTAGAGAAATCTCTAAGTACATGAATAAACTACAAATAATCAGGTTTTTTTATTCAGGGAAAATAATCTAAAATCACCTAAGCATGAACCGTTGATGTGCATAATGCACATGTCTAGTGCACCACGATAGAAAAAGATAATTCCTGGTTCATAAGCATTTTCTGTCTTTAGTGATATTTATAGCGATAACCTCTGCACTGTTAACAGTGTTCCTTAGCACCATAATACTATGATTCTGCGTTATAATAAGCGGTTACAACTTTTAGTCCGGATGAATAATGAATATCCCTTATAGTAATACTGAAACTGCCTCAAAGCTCCTGCATGCACTGGAGCAACGTATCCTGTTGCTGGATGGCGCCATGGGTACAATGATTCAGCACCACAACCTGAAAGATTCTGACTATCACGGTGAAAGGTTTATCGGATGGGACATCAACCTCAAGGGTATGAATGACCTGTTGGTACTGACACAGCCGGACATTATTCGTGGAATTCATGAAGAATATCTAGCGGCCGGGGCAGATATTCTTGAGACCAACAGCTTTAATGCTACACCCAGTGATCTGGCACGCTACAATCTATCTGACTATGCACATGAAATAAACGTTGCTGCGGCACGACTGGCCCGACAGGCAGCCGATAAATACAGCACAGCTGAAAAACCGCGTTTTGTCGCAGGTGTGCTGGGACCTAATCAGAAAACCTCTTCCGTTTCGGTCGACGTCAACGATCCGGGCGCACGCGCTATCACCTTCGATGAACTGGTCAAAGACTACTGTGCCGCTACACGAGCACTTATTGATGGCGGTGTAGACATCATTCTGATTGAAACCATTTTCGATACATTAAATGCCAAAGCGGCCGTATTCGCGGTGGAGAAAGTGTTTACAGAAGACACAGTACGCCTGCCTCTGATGATCTCCGGCACCATCACCGATGCCTCAGGTCGAACCCTGTCCGGCCAAACCGCAGAGGCCTTCTACAATAGCCTAAGGCATGCCCGTCCGCTGACGGTTGGTTTGAACTGTGCGCTGGGACCCGATCAGCTGCGCCAGTACGTATCGGAAATGTCACGCATCTCTGAATTTCGTATTTCGGCTCACCCGAATGCTGGACTGCCAAATGAACTGGGTGAATATGATCTGGATGCCGCACATATGTCAGGCTATCTTGGCGAATGGGCAGAAAGCGGCTTTCTTAATATTGTTGGTGGCTGCTGCGGCACTACACCTGCTCACATCAAGGCCATTGCCGAGGTCATCGCTGACAAAGCACCTCGTGCCCTGCCGGAAAAAGAGGCAGCCTGCCGCCTGTCAGGACTCGAACCCTGCAATATTCTGCCGGAGTCATTGTTCGTCAACGTCGGTGAACGCACCAATGTGACTGGCTCAGCTCGCTTCAAGCGCCTTATCAAAGAAGGTGAATATGAACAGGCACTGGACGTCGCCCGGCAGCAGGTTGAAAACGGTGCGCAGGTCATCGATATCAATATGGATGAGGGCATGCTGGAGTCAGAAGAAGCAATGGTTCAATTCCTCAATCTGATTGGTTCTGAACCGGATATCTGCAAAGTACCGATCATGATCGATTCGTCGAAATGGGACATTATCGAAGCCGGCCTTAAATGTGTACAGGGCAAGGGCATCGTCAATTCTATTTCGATGAAGGAAGGTGAAGAAAACTTTCTCAATCAGGCAAGGCTTTGCCGTCAATACGGTGCAGCAGTCATTGTCATGGCCTTTGATGAAAAAGGTCAGGCTGATACCCATGCACGCAAGGTTGAGATCTGCACACGCGCCTATAAGCTAATGACAGAGGAAGTCGGCTTTCCGGCTGAAGACATCATCTTTGACCCCAATATCTTTGCCATTGCCACCGGCATCGAAGAGCACAATAATTACGGCGTCGACTTCATCGAAGCCACCCGTGAGATTAAACAAACTTTACCTCATGCACTTGTTTCCGGTGGCGTATCAAATGTCTCATTCTCCTTCCGTGGCAATAACCCGCTACGTGAAGCGATACATGCGGTATTCCTCTATCACGCCATTGGTGCCGGGATGGACATGGGCATAGTCAATGCCGGTCAATTAGCCATTTACGATGAGCTGCCGGAAGAACTACGCGAACATGTTGAAGACGTCGTCCTGAACAGACGCGATGATGCAACAGAACGGCTGCTGGATATTGCAGAAAAATACCGTGGTGATGGCAGTGTAGAGGTTGATGACAAAGGTAAGGAATGGCGGGATCTGCCGGTGACGGAACGACTCTCGCATGCACTGGTCAAAGGTATTACTGAATTCATCGAAGAAGATACCGAGGAAGCACGGCTACTTGCCGATACACCGATCGAAGTTATTGAAGGTCCATTGATGGACGGCATGAATGTCGTCGGCGATCTTTTCGGTGCCGGCAAGATGTTCCTGCCACAGGTGGTCAAATCAGCACGTGTCATGAAAAAAGCCGTCGCCTGGCTGATGCCCTTCATTGAGGCAGAGAAATCAGAAGGCCTTAGCAGCCAGGGAAAAATCCTGCTGGCAACTGTCAAAGGTGATGTGCATGATATCGGCAAGAACATCGTTGCCGTCGTACTGCAATGCAATAATTATGAAACCATCGACCTCGGCGTCATGGTGCCGGCAGAAACCATCCTTAAAACCGCCATCGAAGAAAATGTCGATATCATCGGTCTGTCCGGGCTGATCACCCCGTCACTCGATGAAATGGTAAACATGGCCAAAGAAATGCAGCGCCTGGATTATAAGCTGCCGTTAATGATTGGTGGTGCCACGACATCAAAGATACACACCGCAGTAAAAATTGCCCCGCAATATAATGGCGCAGCTGTTCATGTACTGGATGCCTCACGTGCTGTCGGTGTTGCCAACAACCTGTTACAGGAGCAAGGTCGCGAGGCATATATTGAACAGATTAATGAAGAACACGAAGCCCTGCGTGTACGGCGTGCCGGCAATCAGCAGGCTCGCAAGCTGGCCAGCATGGAACAGGTGCGCGATAACCGCTTCCACTGTGAAGACTCGGGGTATGTAACCACTAAACCTTCCTTTCTAGGTATCCGTCAGTTCGATGATTATTCACTGGAAGAAATTTCTCAATACATAGACTGGTCACCTTTCTTCCATACCTGGGAGCTGAGCGGGCGTTATCCGGCAATTTTTGATCATCCGGAAAAAGGGGTGCATGCACGTGAACTGTATGATGACGCACAGGTAATGCTGAAAAAAATCATCGATGAAAAATGGCTGCAGGCACAGGCCGTTGTCGGGTTTTTTCCCGCCAACAGCGTTGGCTATGATGACATCAATGTCTACATCGATGATCAGCGCAGCGAAGTACAGCTGAAACTTCACAACATACGCCAGCAGATGGTCAAAAAGGATGCACCTAACCTTTGTTTATCTGATTACCTGCAGCCAGAAAGCAGTCATGTTGCCGATTATATTGGTGCCTTTATTGTCACTACTGGTCTGGGCATCGAGGAAAAACTGGCTGAATTCGAAGCGGATCATGATGACTATAGTTCCATCTTGCTGAAGGCCATGGCAGACCGCCTGGCAGAAGCCTTTACCGAGCTGATGCACCAGCGCACACGACGTGAACTCTGGGGCTATGCAGCAGATGAGAAACTGTCAAATGAAGAGTTGATTAGAGAAGACTACCAGGGCATCCGACCGGCACCCGGTTACCCTGCCTGCCCTGACCACACTGAGAAGGCATTACTCTGGCAGCTGCTGGAAGCGGACCAGCGTTCAAAAGTAATACTCACCGACAGCTATGCCATGTACCCGGCTGCCGCCGTAAGCGGCTTCTACTTTGCTCACCCTGATGCGCGTTATTTCGGTACCGGTCGTATCGGTCAGGATCAGGTAGAAGATTATGCCCGACGCAAGGACATGCCTAAAGCGGAAGTGGAGCGCTGGCTGGCACCAGTTCTGGCTTATGAACCGGATGATAATTAAAGAAAAAGAAGTTTTACGGCTTACGCTTTAGGTATTACGTAAAACATAAAACATATAACGTAATACCTGATACGGAGCCTTAGAATGTCGAATATCAATGAAAAAGAACTTAGCGAACTACGAAAGTCCCTGCTGACCTACAGAAAACAGCTACAGCAGGAAATTCATGATGAATTAATCAATGAAGGCAGCAGCAATGCCATCTCTCTGGCCGGCAAGGTCCACGACAAACAGGAAGAATCCCTGAGCGAGATGCTGACTGAAATCAACCTTGCCATGCTGTCTCAACACCAGCATGAACTGAAAAATCTTGAGCGGGCCCTCCAGCGTATGAACGATGGCGAATACGGTACCTGTATCGATTGCGACGCACCGATCGCCATTGCCCGCCTGCAGGCTTACCCAACGGCTGTTCGTTGTATCAATTGCCAGGCAAAGCACGAGCAGGCGTGATTAAGCTGCGACATTAAAAAAATATGCGGCCTGGCTGGAAATTCTGGATAGACCGCGGCGGTACTTTTACCGATGTCGTCGCCTGTGATCCAGAGGGCGCACTGCACACGCATAAACTGCTGTCGGAAAACCCCGAGCAGTACCCTGATGCAGCAATAGCCGGCATCCGCCACATCCTGTCACTAAACAACTCAGGCAGCATCCCTGCTGGACAGATTGATAGTGTTCGCATGGGAACGACAGTGGCCACCAATGCGCTGCTTGAACGTAAGGGCTCTCCCACAGCTCTTGTCATCACCGAAGGCTTTGCCGATGCCCTGCGTATTGGATCGCAAAACCGGCCGGACATATTTGCGCTGGATATAAAACTTCCTGAAACCCTGTATGACTATGTTGTAGAAATTCCGGAGCGTGTCAGTGCATCCGGTGAAATAGAAAAGCCACTTGATAGCGCCGTTGGCCTCAAACGCCTGAAAAAAGCCTATGAAGCAGGCTATCGATCCTGTGCCATTGTATTTATGCATGGCTATCACTACCCTCAGAATGAACAGTCAGTTGCAAAACTTGCAGAGCAATGTGGCTTCGAGAAAATCTCCCTTTCATCGCTGTCCAGTCCTCTGCCACGACTGGTCTCACGCGGTGACACAACGGTTGCCGATGCCTATCTATCACCGAAACTCAGCCACTATATTAGTCAGGTACAAAGTGAATTGGGTGATATTCCATTATTGTTTATGCAATCCTCTGGCGGCCTGTGTCATGCAAGCGCTTTCGATGGCAAGGATGCTGTTCTTTCCGGCCCTGCCGGCGGGGTAGTCGGTGGCATTGAAACTGCGCACAACGCCGGTTTCGATCACCTGATCGGTTTTGATATGGGTGGAACGTCAACCGATGTCTGGCATTATGCCGGTGACTATGAACATCAGTCAGAACACATCGTTGCCGGCATCCGCTTGCGCACCCCGATGATGCGCATCCATACTGTTGCGGCAGGTGGTGGCTCAATCCTTCATTACAGTGATGATCGATTTCAGGTCGGGCCAGACTCCGCCGGTGCCAGGCCGGGGCCCGCATGTTATCGCCACGGAGGCCCTTTATGTGTGACCGACTGCAATGTGCTACTGGGAAAGATACAGCCTGATCATTTCCCCGCTGTGTTCGGATCTGATGCGGATTTACCTCTCGATCATCAGGCAGTGGCAGAAAAATTTTCGGCATTTTCAGCTACCAGCAAACTTACTGAAAAAGGCAAACAGCCACTGGACGTTGCAGAAGGCTTCCTCATCATCGCGATTGAAAATATGGTACAGGCAATAAGAAAAATCTCTGTACAACGCGGTTACGATGTCAGTCGATACACGCTCTGTGTCTTCGGCGGTGCCGGTGGACAGCATGCATGCCTGGTCGCTGATGCCCTGGGCATGAAAACCATCTACTGTCATCCGATGGCCGGAGTGCTTTCAGCCTTCGGTATCGGCCTGGCGGCGATCAGTACAGTTCATGAAAAAGCCATTGGCCAAACCCTGACGGTTGACTCAGCTGCCAGTTTACAGAAACAGCTGGGGCAATTAACTGATGCTGGCCTGAACGATCTTAAACAACAGGGTGAAGGTCACGCCGAGACACAAACGATCGCACGCCTGTTCCTGCGCTACCCTGGCTCTGATACAACACTTGAATTAGCTTTTAGCACGGTGGCTGATGAATTGATCAAAATGTTCACTTATCAGCATCGTCAACAATTTGGCTATTCTGACCCGTCCAGCCCGATTATTATCGAAAGCCTGCGAGTAACGGTCTCAACACGGGCGGAGAAGCCTGCCAAGCAGTTATCTCAACACTCCGAACAGATAGCCGTAGTGGGACAGACAGAATTCTATAGTGGTGGCAGGATGCATAAGGCCGACATTGTTAAGAGAGCAGAGATGCATGCAGGGCATACCATAAAAGGTCCGGCAATAATCACAGAAAGCACAGGCACGCTGATCATAGAACCCGGTTGGCAGGCTGAGGTCATGCAGGATATGGCCATAGCCCTGACGCGTATCGTCAAACAATCAACAACGCAACAACCGGACAACAGTCACAAGGTTGATCCTGTCCTGCTGGAGATCTTTAATCGTCGCTTCATGGCCATTGCCGAACAGATGGGCCTGGTCCTTCAGCGTACCAGCCACTCGGTTAACATCAAGGAACGCATGGATTTTTCCTGTGCCCTGTTTGCGCCCGGGGGTGATCTGATAGCCAACGCGCCACATATCCCTGTCCATCTCGGCTCGATGTCAGACTCTGTACGGGCAGTAATCGAAAAGTATAAAAATGATATCAATGCCGGTGATTCTTTCATCCTGAATAATCCTTATCAGGGCGGCACTCACTTACCGGACATCACCGTTATTACACCCGTATTTGAACAGGATAAGGATGATAAGCAGACTGCATCACTGCTTTTCTTCGTTGCCTCACGCGGTCACCATGCTGATATAGGCGGCATTACACCCGGGTCGATGCCCGCCAGCAGCGAGACTATCAACGAAGAAGGCATCTTGCTGGACAACATTCGATTTGTTAAGAACTACCAGATTGATGAAAGTTTACTGAAAGAGCTGTTAACTAATAATCAATATCCTGCACGAAAACCAGATCAGAATATTGCTGATCTACGCGCACAGCTGGCAGCCAATCATCAAGGCATCAGCGAACTACATAAGTTGCTGGTTGAGTTCGGCACAAACATGGTCATCGACTACATGGATCATGTACTGAAGAATGCCGAAATGACAGTCAGAAAACTCCTCGCCTCACTTGACGACGGGCAGTTTTCCTGTGAGATGGATAATGGTGCACAAATCAATGTCCATATTAAGATAAACCAGAACGAGCGAACTGCTGTTATTGATTTTTACGGCACTTCAGGACAACTGGATTCAAATTTCAATGCCCCCGCCTCGGTTTGCCGCGCGGCGGTACTATACGTTTTTCGTTGCCTGGTAAACAAAGACATACCACTGAATGAAGGATGCCTGCGACCACTTGAATTGCGTATACCCGAACACAGCTTCATCAATCCGGCTTATCCGGCAGCCGTAGTAGCTGGAAACGTTGAAACATCACAGATAATTGTAGATTGCCTGTTTGCAGCACTGGGTGTAATGGCAGCTTCACAGGGAACAATGAATAACTTCACCTTTGGCAATGAGCAATTTCAATATTATGAAACAATCTGTGGCGGCACGGGTGCCGGCCTGAATCATCACGGTACCAGTGCCGTACAATCACACATGACTAACTCCCGTCTCACCGATCCAGAGATTCTAGAACAGCGTTTTCCAGTTCAGGTAGAATATTTTCAGTTACGAAAAAACAGTGGCGGCAAAGGAAACTTCAACGGTGGTGATGGTGTAGAACGCTGCCTGCGCTTCCAGCAGCCGGTGCAAGTTTCAATCCTCAGCAACCGGAGAAGAACCAGGCCCTTCGGCCTGGCCGATGGTAATGCT
>JBLYYR010000083.1:0-3937 GCA_048550195.1 Arenicellales bacterium | reverse complement strand
GGAGGGGGTCGGAATTGCATATAATCCCTGCTACAGGACACTCTGCATTTGAAGCTGGAAACATCGATGCCCTGATCAAAGCCACTGATCAATTCTATTCTTTGTTAAATAACAAAATATAAGATGACAATTTATGCAATTGGAGACGTACAGGGGTGTTATAAATCCCTTCGTAAGTTAATCAAACTTACAGGTTTTAAATCCGCCAGTGATCAATTATGGTTTTGTGGTGACCTGGTAAATCGTGGCCCGCAGTCTGCTGACGTTCTACGCTATGTAATGGATCTCGGTGATTCCGCCGTCTGTGTGCTTGGCAACCATGACCTGAACCTGCTTGCTGTCGCTAATGGCAGCCGTGAAACCAAGGCTTCCGATACACTGGAGGAAATTCTCAGCGCCGCTGACAGCAATGTAATGCTTGACTGGCTGCGCAAACGCCCCCTTTTTCATCACTCAGATGATTACCGAGTCTGTATGGTTCATGCGGGAATTTATCCAGCGTGGTCAATAAACAAAGCTAAAAATCTGGCGAAGGAGGTACAGCAAGTGTTACGCAAAGGCGATTACAAAAGCTTCCTCAAGAACATGTATGGAAACTACCCTGCCTACTGGGACAATACACTGCAGGACTGGGACCGCTTGCGCTTCATAACAAATACCATGACCCGCATGCGCTATCTCGATACATCTGGTGCTCTGGAACTTGATTTAAAATGCAGGCCCGGAAACCAGCCCGCTGGCTTTCATCCCTGGTTCAACGTTAAGGCAAAGCGTAAGCCGTCCTGGAAGGTGGTTTTCGGCCACTGGTCTACACTGGGACTGCATTGGCAAAATAATGCGATATGTCTCGACTCAGGCTGTCTCTGGGGAGGAAAACTCACCGCTGCACGCATAGATAAGAATAAACCCGAATTTTTCTCCCATGCCTGCAAATAGAAGCGATTAAGCCATTGATTATATTAAGTCTTTTAGCTTTTAAGCTTACACATCAAGATTTGCTGAGAATGCATTATCTTCGATAAATTTCCTTCTTGGCTCTACAACTTCTCCCATCAGCATGGAAAACGTCTCATCTGCAGCGACGCCATCCTCTACAGTCACTTGAAGCAGCCTTCTAACCTTAGGATCCATTGTCGTTTCCCAAAGCTGCTCCGGGTTCATTTCACCCAGTCCTTTGTAACGCTGAACCGCCATGCCTTTCTTTGCCTGCATCATCATCCAGTCCAGTACCTCTGAGAATTCACTAACGGCCTGTTCTTTTTCACGAATGCGGATAATTGCATCCTCTGCAAGTAAACCCTGGAGTGTTTTACCAAGCGCTGTCAGCGTTCTGTACTCTGTTGATTTGAATAATGCAGTATCGAAATGTGTGGTGGAATTTGTGCCGTGTTTTGACCGGCTAATCAATATTTCATACTCATTGTTCGCACATGGCACTAGCTGACCAGAATAGGTGACTTCCCCTTCCTTATTACCCTCCGTTACCACGACTAAAGCATCCAGATATTCCTGCATTCGAGCTTTATCTTTAAAATCTGCTTCGATCAGCTCCGGAATGCTTATCATTTGCTGTAACATAAAAGGATCGTAACGCTGGCTTAGCCTGGAAATGATTGCTTGTGCAGCTATATAGTCCCGGCATAATGTTTCCAGTGCTTTGCCGGTGATTTCGTCTCTACCGCTACCCGGTAATAATACTGTTTCCTGCAACGCCTGAGCCAGCAGATACTCCTGTAGCTCTGCATCGTCCTTAATATATTTCTCTTTTTTTCCTTTGCTCAACTTATACAATGGTGGTTGTGCGATGTATATATGCCCGGCTTCAACCAGTTCTTTCATTTGACGATAGAAAAATGTCAATAATAAGGTGCGTATATGAGATCCATCAACATCAGCATCGGTCATAATAATTATGCGATGGTAGCGTAGCTTTAATTGATCAAAATCTTCTTTACCAATACCTGTTCCGAGAGCCTTGATTAAGGTTCCCACTTCATCAGATGACAACATCTTATCGAAGCGTGCCTTTTCCACATTCAAAATTTTACCTTTCAGTGGCAATATGGCCTGAAACTTTCTATCTCTGGCCTGCTTTGCTGAACCGCCAGCGGAGTCTCCCTCCACCAGGTATATCTCACATAAAGAGGGATCCCTTTCCTGGCAATCAGCCAGTTTTCCCGGTAAGCCGGATATTTCCAGTGCACCTTTTCGGCGCGTCATATCTCGCGCTTTCCTGGCCGCATCACGCGCTCTTGCTGAATCAACTATCTTCTGCGAAATTGTTCTTGCATCAGAGGGGTTCTCCAGTAAGAATTCACCGAGTTTTTCGCTTACCAGAGAATCAACAATGCCCTTCACCTCTGAAGAAACCAGTTTGTCCTTAGTTTGCGATGAAAATTTCGGATCCGGTACTTTTACGGACAGAACCGCTATCAGGCCTTCACGCGCGTCATCACCGGTAATACTTAACTTTTCTTTTTTTGCAACCCCTGTCGAATCAATGAACTGGTTAAGTGTTCGTGTTAGCGCAGATCTGAAACCGGACAGATGCGTTCCTCCATCTCTTTGCGGGATATTATTCGTATAGCAAAAAATGTTTTCCTGGTAGGAGTCATTCCACTGCATTGATAGTTCGACCTGGGTACCATCGCGTTCGCTGATGATCTCAATTACCTTTTTATGTAACGTAGATTTATTCTGGCTAAGGTGTTCAACAAACGCACTGATTCCACCCTTATATTCAAATATTTCTTCTACATTCGTTCTTTCGTCCCGCAGAATAATAACGGCCCCGGAATTAAGAAAAGACAGCTCCCGCAAACGCTTTGCCAATAAATTAAAGTGGATTACTGTATCTGAAAATATTTCTGAGCTTGCCTTGAATCGTATTTCTGTGCCGGTCTTCTCCGAGTCACCAATTTCTTTTAATGGGGCGTCCGGTACACCAAGCGTATATGACTGTTCAAACCTTTTTCCATCCCGGTGAATGGTCAGATGCAAGGTTTCAGATAAAGCGTTCACAACAGAAACACCGACACCATGCAAACCACCGGATACTTTATACGAATTTTGATCAAACTTTCCACCCGCATGAAGCACAGTCATAATCACTTCAGCCGCTGACTTCCCTTCCTCTTCAATAATTCCAGTGGGTATTCCACGACCATTATCTTCAACAGAGACGGAGTCGTCGCTGTGTATGGTCACGGTGACGTCTTTACAGTGGCCGGCAAGAATTTCGTCGATTGAGTTATCTACGACTTCAAAGACCATGTGATGCAAGCCCGTTCCGTCATCGGTATCACCGATATACATACCGGGCCTTTTGCGTACCGCATCCAGTCCTTTTAGGACCTTAATACTATCTGAGGTATATTCCTGATTTTCTGCCATTTTAGTGTGGTTTCCATCCTTTACTTATCTTTATAATTTTAGCATTTTTCAGAAGTCAATATCTGATTTTCCTTGTGTTTAATTTATAGCTAATCAACTACCCTGCCCCCCTGAATGTTTCACGTGAAACATTTATAACGTTTCTTTTTATTATTTTATTCGCTTGCTTGAATTGAACCGTGTTTTTCGCCCTTTATGGGCGAGTGGCTTTTCTTTACTTGCTCAAAAATAAAGTAACCAAAAGAAAGAGCACCCGCATGCTTGCCCTTCGGGTTCCCTGCGATGCTCGGATGAGCTGGCGGTGTGTGAACTCGTGGTGCGGTGTAACGGGTAAGATCTGCCTATCAGAGCCCCACAAATGATTCAAGACAAGGCACAGTCTGCAGTTAATGGTTATTCCCTTAACAAGGGCTGTAACGCAGGATTGAACCATTTGTGGGGCTCTGATAGGCAGATCTTACCCGTTACACCGCACTCGCTCAAACATGCACACCCCGAAACCCCAGCTCATCCTGTGCTTCTCGGCAAGCCTGAACGGGACGGG
>JBLYYR010000082.1:0-5415 GCA_048550195.1 Arenicellales bacterium | reverse complement strand
TTGTTAATGATACTTTAATTTCTGCACGATGGATTCAAATATTGATATTTTTGTCTACCATCGTTTCACTAGCAGTAATGCTTAATAGAATCACAGGTAACCGTACAGGGTGGGTATTGACCGGTGTATTTGTAATCTTTACAGCTCCTCGCCTATTTTCTGTTTATGTAATGGCATGGTCTGAGGGGATCTATCTCCTGCTTACTCTGGTTGGTTTCTATCACCTTGCATATTTTATCTCTAATCAAAAAATATCAACTTTGATCTGGAGTGCTGTATTTCTTGCACTCGCATTTTCGACACGCTATGTCGGAATAACATCTATCTGTACCGCCATCCTTGGTTTGATGATTTTCTCAAAAGTGCCCTGGACAGAAAGATTAAAGAACGTTGGATTATTTACCTTCCTATCTCTAACACCGACCCTGTTATGGATGCTTTGGGGGCAGCTGACAAGAGAATCTGGAAGCCCTCGTGTTTTTGCGTATCACCCGATTAGTATTGAAAAACTGAGCTCCGGTCTTGGAGAAATTCTCAGCAGATTTTTTTTATCATCAACGATGTCCTGGGTTTTGCTCTGTGTTTTTGTGATCAGCTATGTATTCTTGATGATGAACTGCCGCACGCGTGATTCTAGTGATTTAACAGTAGCTGATATCCTTAGAAAAATCTTATTTTTATCTGTAATTTTATATCTGGTATTTCTGCTGATATCCATCACTTTTTTTGATGCCCATACCCCGCTGGATACGAGAATAAATACACCAGCATATTTTTTTCTTATGATTGCACTTATTCTGGGTTTAAGCTCAATTGAAACATATACTCCTCTTTGCAAATTGTTCCATGTATCAGCATTTATTGTTGTACTAATTCTTTGTGTTGTACAAATAGCGAATCTACAGATGCTGGCAGCTTATTTCTCAACAAATGGTGTTGGTTTTCATAGTCGTCAATGGGTTGAATCTGGCACATTAGATTATGTTAGAAATACACAGGCAGACATTCCTGTAATCTATACAAATGCACCGGAAATCATCGAAATCCACTTAAAAAGGGAAGCCAAGCTTCTACCCCAAAGGGAAAATGCAACGAGTAAAATTACAAATAAAAATTTTCAGGATTTACTGTTTCAACTACGGCAGGACTCCAGAGCTAATGGTGCAATTATTGTCTTTTTTTATGATTTCTCGTATCGAAAATATTTACTAAGCCTGCCGGAGTTGAGTAAAAACACTGATTTAGAACTACTGTTTAAAGGCAGTGATGGAATTGTACTCCAGGCTCATGACTAATGCTTAAGCTGAAGTGCTTCTTTTTACTGTGGACGCGATAAAGGAAATTTCCGGGCCACTTTAGAATTCTACAGGGGGAATCATGATTCATGTTGTTATCGGTACCAAAGCACAGCTAATAAAAATGGCACCGATACTTTATCATCTCCAGAAACAGAATATTCCATACAACTATATTTCCACCGGACAACACAAAGCAAAGATCGATGATATTTTGTCCAATTTTGGTTTACGTCAGCCAGACTATGCGATTTGTGAAGCGGATGATATTACTTCTATAAAAAAGATGATGACGTGGTCAGTTACGATTCTCTGGCGTACGCTACGAAATAAGAAAGAAATTTTTGCAGATGATAAAGAGGGAATGGTTCTGGTGCACGGCGACACGCTTTCTACTCTTCTTGGTGCAATAATGGGGCGCATCGCTGGATTGAAAGTTGGTCATGTTGAATCCGGCCTGCGTTCGTTTAACCTGTTCCAGCCTTTTCCAGAGGAGATTACACGTTTAATGACATTTTCCCTGGCAAATTATTATTTTTGCCCGGATAACAGGGCGATACAGAACTTAAAACGCTACAGTGGAGAGAAGATAAATACTGGTGCCAATACCTTGTATGATTCGTTGCGTTTGTCTAATAATTTTCCTGATGTATTACCACAAACAGAGATCCCGTCACGGCAATATTCTATTGTAACTTTGCATCGACATGAGAACATTTACAGGCAGGATGCACTGGAACGTGTAATGGGCCTGGTCGAGGAAATTAGTAAAACACGCTACCTACTATTTATTCTGCATAAGCCGACTGAAAAAAAGATACACCAGTTCAACTGGTACCAGCGCTTGCAGGAAAACCCAAATATTGAATTACGCGAGCGCTATGATTATTTTGGATTTATTCAATTAATTAAGAGCGCAGAGTTTGTGGTCAGTGACGGCGGCAGTAACCAGGAGGAGTGTTACTATCTGGGCATGCCAATAATCCTGTTGCGCGAGGTGACCGAGCGCCATGATGGTCTTGGAGAGAATTGCCTGCTCAGTGGATATAGCATTGAGAAAATAATCGAGTTCATCAGCACTATCGATGATCACCAGTTTTCATTTAAGGAACTGGATGTCAAACCAAGCGAAAAAATTATTGAATCGTGTTTGCCCTTTGTTTAGTTGAAATTATTTTAGATTCATAACTTATTCACCAGATTAATCCAATGAGGTTTTATTTTTCTGCATAAGCGACTTTTTCAGCAAAATTGCAGTTTTCAGCAGTTCTTTCGATTCGTCACCGACCAGGGTAAAGTGCCCCATTTTACGGTCAGGTCTGGGCTCTTTCTTGCCATAGATATGAAGAAATACTCCCGGGTTTTTTAATAACTCATCCCATAACGGGGTACCCTCAGACCAGAGATCACCCAGTATATTGACCATTACAGCCGCTGTGGTGAGATCGGCCTTACCCGGTTTGAAGCCACAAAGAGTACGAACCTGCTGTTGAAACTGGTCGGTCAGACAGGCATCCAGCGTATAGTGGCCTGAATTATGGGGCCGTGGTGCCATCTCATTGATCATCAGGCGGTCGTTCATGTCAACAAAGAACTCCACGGCCAGTACGCCGCAGTAGTCCAGTTCCTCTGCCAGGATGCGAGCCATTTTCTGCGCCCTTGCTGCGACCTCCGGGTTTACTCCGGCCGGGACTATGCTTATATCCAGTATGCCATTAGTATGCCTGTTTTCTGCGATGGCAAAGGTTTCTATATGGCCACAAACGCTGCGTGCTAATACTACAGAAACTTCACAGCTTAGCTCAATGAACTGCTCGAGTACGCAGGGTATGGACCCCAGCTGATGGAAAGCGGGCGCCAGTTCTGAAGCACTCGCAATCACTTTCTGGCCTTTGCCGTCATAACCCAGCGTCGCGGTCTTCAAAAGGGCAGGATAACAGATAGCTGTGCTAGCTTTTTCCAGGTCAGACTTATCTTCTATGACATAGTAGTCAACGGTATCAAGGCCAAAATCACGAATTGCCTGTTTCTCAAGGATACGGTCGCGTGCAATATGGATGGCCGCAGCAGAGGGCCTGACGGGAATATGCTGCGCAATAATTTCCAGACTGGTGGCCGGGACATTTTCAAATTCTGTTGTCACGGCAGCGCATTCAGTGGCCAGTCGAGCAAGAGCATCCTTATCATCGTAAGTGGCACAGAGATGTTCGGTAGCGAAAGCACCCGCCGGGCTGTTAATGTCAGGGTCCAGCACCATGACTTCGTAACCCATAGTGCGTGCCGCGACGGTGAACATTCGACCAAGCTGTCCGCCACCAAGCAGTCCGAGTGTTGCTCCGGGTAAAATCATTTTTGAATTAATATTGAATCAATTATTAAAGGACAGGCAGGCTGCGTGAGAGGACTTCACTAGTCTGGGCCTGCCGGAAATCAATTAATTTCTGCATTAATTCCTGATCCGATGCAGCCAGAATAGAGACAGCGAATAACGCTGAATTTCTGGCTCCTGCCTGGCCGATAGCGAAGGTAGCCACCGGTATGCCTGCTGGCATTTGTACAATTGATAGAAGTGAATCCATACCTTTCAGGTGACGACTGTCGACGGGAACACCTAGCACTGGAAGGGGTGTTTTTGCGGCCAACATGCCTGGAAGATGTGCCGCACCACCGGCACCAGCGATAATTGCCTGCAGACCCCTGTCGACGGCTGATTCGGCATACTGATACAGTAAGTCCGGCGTGCGATGGGCGGACACGATCCTGGATTCATAGGGGATAGCGAAGTCGGCGAGTGTCCTGCAGGCATGCTGCATGACATCCCAGTCGCTGTCACTGCCCATGACGACACCTACTTTTACGATATTACTCATTCAACTCTGCTCATTATTGCCGCAATTGGCGAATTGTGCAGATTTTCGGTAGATGTCGCAAGTAAAGTTATTAGCTTCTGATAGGTTTTCAGTCAGGAGTGTAATATATTTTGGCTTGACAGGATGTAATTTGGAGACTCATAAGTATCATGGCTTTGTTGCAGAAAAATATGCTTGTTATTGTAATGCCTGTTTATGAAGACGCTGAAGCCGCTAGCCGGCTATTCAGGGAACTTGCAAGCTCGCTCGATAATCAAGTCTATATAGTGGCTGTTGATGATGGGTCAGTTCGGCAGCCTGTTGGTATTGCAAGCATTGAAGAAGCGAACCTTGATGGGGTTGTAATTAAACTTAAACGGAATGTGGGCCATCAACGTGCAATAGCTATAGGGCTTAGCTATGTCGCTGATAATTTAGCGGATGCACAACGGGTCATTGTCATGGACTCAGACGGTGAAGATCTTCCTGATAGTATTAATGACTTATTGAAGGCACTGGATTCAAAAGATGTGGATCTGGTTGTTGCCGAAAGAAAAAGTCGTGTAGAGACTCTCCAGTTCCGTCTATTTTACGTTTTTTACAAATGGCTTTTTGGGTTGCTTACCGGACGCAAAATCAATTTTGGCAACTTTATGGCATTAAAGCCGCTTGCTGTTAAGAGGCTTGTGTCCATGCAGGAATTATGGATCCATGTCGCGGGCTGTGCGCTTACCTCCAAATTGCGTATGACGACCTGTCCGCTGGACCGCGGTCCCCGATATGGTGGTTCCAGTAGAATGAATTTTGTCGGACTAGTGCTCCATGGGTTTAAAGGCCTGATGATATTCGCTGAAGACGTGCTGGTCAGGGTCGGTCTTGCATGTGCCCTGGTTGCCGCGTTGTCTGTAGCCGCAGGCGCTGCTGCTGTGGTACTTAAGATACTTGGTTTTGCAACACCGGGCTGGTTTTCCGTGGTGCTGGGGCTTTTATTCCTGGTTTTTCTTCAGACTGGAGCCTTGACCCTCATAACATTGATGCTGACAGGCATAGTGAAAGGCGGAATGGTTGCAAGCGTTGATTACGAAGAATTTATTGATACGATAAAACAGACAGAAATGTAGCTTAAGACGAGAGAGCAGGTACCAGGGTATGAAGATCATAAGAGCCTTGCTAGCAAGCACAGTATTTCTTTTTATGCTGCTTACACTCTACATCGTTCACATCAATTTCTTTCGGGTAGACGTGGTATTTTATAGCGCCTTATTTGATGG
>JBLYYR010000081.1:0-83045 GCA_048550195.1 Arenicellales bacterium | reverse complement strand
TTGAACTACCGCTTATTGAGCAGACAGTCATAACGCCTGAAGTCCTTGCTGATGGCTCAATTCGCATAAGCTCCGGGCTAATTGTTCAGCATATCGGTACAGATGGGCTGTTTATCCTTTCTACTGATAAACGTGCACGGTTTCGTATGGTCAAAGCAGGGAAAAAAAGTGGTGAAACGATAACCATCAGTAGCGGCCTGACGGGTGATGAACAGATTTTGACCGGGCCCTATGATTCAGTCTTTGATGGCAGCCCTGTTCGGGTGAAAAAAGTAAACGAGGATTAAACAGTGACAAACCCTATCAAAGACGAAGAAGTAGATACCGGGGTAGCAGGTAAGCTTGCTGCCTATTTCATCGAGAGTCGATTGACCATACTTATTATTGTCTTTGCTTTTCTGGCCGGGATAACGGCATTTCTCATCACCCCGCGAGAAGAGAACCCGCAGATAATTGTTCCTGCCGCCAACATCATCGTAGCAAAGCCCGGAGCCTCACCCGATGAGGTAGAGCAATTGATCATCAAGCCTCTGGAAAGCATTTTGCAGGGAATGCGCGGTGTGGAACATACCTATGGAATAGCAACGGATTCCATGGGAATAGTGACCGTCCAGTTTAAGGTTGGAGAAGACAAGGAAGATGCACTGGTCAAGTTATATGACCATATCATGAGCAATATCGACCGGATTCCTCCTGGCACAGAACAACCATTAATCAAACCTGTCGATGTTGATAATGTCCCGATCCTCACCATCTCACTGTCATCAGACACGGTGGACGATGGTGAACTGCGTAATATTGGAAATCGGGTTATGGAAGTCTTGCGTCGTGTTGATGGCACCTCAGTCTCCTATCTGCATGGTGGACGTCCACGGACAATCAATGTCGAACTTGATCTGAAAAAAATGAAGTCGCTGGGTGTCAGTCTGTCACAAATTACCGATATGCTCGATTCAACAAATGTTCGCTCCTCAACTGGAACCCTGGTAAATAACAACACCGTGAAACGGGTTCGCGCCGGCGGCATGCTTAGTAATGCCGATGAACTGGGCAAACTTGTCGTGGCTCTCTATAAACACAAACCTGTTTATCTCAGTGATATCGCCACCATTACTGATGGCCCGGCTGAAATCACCGAGCAACATCGCTTTGCAGCAGGCGCTGCATTTACAGGTAAAAGGCCTCTCAACTATGAGGTTCCCGCTGTAAGTATAGCCATTGCAAAACGCTCTGGCAGCAATGCGGTCTCGGTCGCTGAGGATGTACTGGCAAAACTCGATGAGGTTCGCGAGCAACTCATCCCTGCCAATATCAATGTCAACATCACCCGTAATGATGGTGCGCGGGCTGATGATGCGGTAAACGTACTGCTTGAACATCTCGCCATTGCTATATCGACGGTGGTTTTGCTGCTGATATTTTCACTCGGCTGGCGTGCGGCTGCCATCGTCACCATGACGATACCACTTATCATGTTCATTACTCTGGCGATTGGCTATGTGTCAGGGCAAAGCATCAACCGCATCACTTTGTTTGCGTTGATACTTTCGCTGGGACTACTGGTCGATGATTCCATTGTCGTCATTGAGAATATATTCCGACATTACAGCCATGGTACCAAAGACAGAATTCGTTCCGCAGTTGAAGCTGTAAATGAAATTGGCCGCCCTACAAATTTGGCAACATTTACTGTGATCCTGGCCTTTCTTCCAATGTTCTGGGTGACCGGCATGATGGGGCCATACATGGCGCCGATCCCTTTCTATGTCCCGGTTGCAATGATTGTCTCGTTGGCAATCGCCTATACCGTTGCGCCCTGGGCTGCAAAAAAATGGTTGAAAGTGGCTGACACTAAAACATCGACGCATGCAACAGATCACTCTAATGGTTTACTGGAACGAATATATGGCGCGTTGTTCAAAAAGCTGGCTGCAAAATCCCTGTACAGGCGCCTCTTCCTGCTATCCATCGTCGGGCTGTTGTTTGCCGTCTTTCTGCTACCCGTCTATGACCAGGTAAAGTTTAAAATGCTGCCTAAAAATAATACTAATACGTTCAATATCACCATTGATATGCCGGAGAACAGCAGTCTGGAGAACACCGACAGGGTTGCCCGTAAGCTTGGCGATATCGTTCGTGCTAACCCGCATGTCATCAACTATGAAACAACCATAGGCAAAAGTGGTGTCGCGGATTTCAATGGCCTATTGCGAGGGACTGGACTGAATACGGGATCCCATATAGCAGAAATTCGCGTCAACCTGACAGACAAACTTGGTCGCAAGGTTTCTTCTATTGATATCGTGCAGCAGCTGCGGCCGGCTGTTGCTGAACTGGCCAGAGAAACAGGTGCCAATATAAAACTGATCGAGGATCCACCGGGCCCGCCTGTAAGGGCAACGCTGCTGGCAGAGCTCTACGGGCCGGATTATCAGGAACTACGCCGAATCGCGAAAGAAATTCGCCATGAAGTGTTCGACAAAACCGCCGATGTGGTGGATGTAGACGACAGCATCACTGACGATGTCACAGAATTTGAAATACATATTAATCGTGAAAAGTCTGCACTGGCAGGCATCCCTGCGGCCAGAATCATCCGCACATTAAACACCTTCATCGGTGGCTATGAAGCAGGTACTGTACACATCAAGGGTGAGAGAGAACCGGTGTCTATTCGATTTCAAATATCTGCAGCCAACAGGGTACAGCAATCTGACCTGGATAATATCTTTCTGCTGACAGCACAGGGCAAAAAGATCAGGCTTTCTGAAATTGCCGAAATTCGTGAAGGCCTTGCTGACAAACCGATACTACACAAGGACCAGGTACCAGTTGTCTATGTAACCGGTGAGCTGGCATCAACATCACAGGTATATGCCGTCATGAAAATGAAGCAGTATCTTGATACCCATCCCTTGCCCGGAGACATGGAACTGGTACAAAACTTCATCAACGCGCCAAAAACTGGAGAGTATACCCTGCGTTGGGATGGTGAGATGCGACTGACACTGGATGTATTCCGCGATCTGGGAACCGCTTTTGCTGTTGCGCTGATACTGATTTATCTTGTACTGGTTGGATACTTTCAATCATTCATGCTGCCGATCATTGTTATGGGGGCAATACCGCTGACCATGATCGGAGTCTTCCCCGGTCATGCCATTATGGGTCAGTATTTTACTGCCACTTCGATGATCGGCTTTATTGCGCTGGCTGGTGTAGTTGTTCGTAATTCTCTTTTGCTGATTGATTTCATAATCGAATACCGACGCACCGGCCATAGCCTTGAACAGGCCGTGCTTCAGGCCGGGGTAACCCGTCTGCGTCCAATCTTATTGACTGCGATTGCCATCGTATTAGGCACCATGGTGATGATATTTGACCCGGTGTTTGGAGGTCTGGCTGTCTCCCTTATCTTCGGCACGATCGCATCGACTATCCTGACATTGTTTGTTGTTCCGCTGGTCTATTTAGGTTATTGCAAGCGCATATCACCAGAAAAACCCTTAAAGGGATGACGATACATCGCTGCAAAAAAAAGCCCCGCAATGCGGGGTTTTTTCTTTCTCTTCAGAAAACTTGCTTCGTTTATGGGCAAACCGTTGGGTCAGAGGGGAAATGACCAAACAATAGCAGGAAGTTTTTGAATGGCCCCATATTCCCCATAGCTTCAATCTTGGGGCCTTTAAATTTCAAGCGACCAAACATCATCGCCTTCATCGGGCCATAATCTCCATTACCGATCTCTATCCAGCGATCGGTATCTGCAAACATCTCATAATCGGCAGTACGGTCCAGATCCGGGTTTTCAATCTTGCCGGCGTAAACACACATGGCCTTATTATCCTGGCGCTCGAACTGCATTTCTACACGCGGGCTATCCGGACAGTCACGACGATATAGCTGGATTACCTTGAACCCTTTATCACCATCGTTATCTATCCATTCAGAATCAGCCAGACCTTTGGTCATCAATCCATCAGCATTCCAGGCAGCGCAAAATTGCTTGATATACTCAACGGACATCATGGCGGGTAAATTCCCAGTCGTGGGTTCATCTGCCGATGATGGAACGGTTGCCTCTGCAGCAGCTTCGGGTGCTGCTTGCTCTGCCTGATTTTGATCCTGTTTCTTTTTAGCATCATTTGTCTGCCCGAAAACGGCGCCAGAGAATGCGAATGATCCGGAAACCACCAACATGGTCAACGTTTTCTTTAGCGAAAAATGATTTAGTACAAAACTATATGTTTTCATGATTTCACCCAGTAAATATTATCTATGAACAAAAAAAAAGGGGGGCAGCACAAGTCTGTCCCCCTTTTTCAATACTAACCATAATTATAATATGATCTGGCTTTGAGCCTGTTAGTATCTCCAGGTGTAGTTGGCACCAAGTTCAAACTGCTCCATTCTGATAGTGACTTCCTGGGTATTCCCGGCTGGTGTAGCGGCCAGAGGGTTGCCACCGGAAACTTCTGTTTCTGGGGCCCACATGAATGAGAAATCAAGTGAGCTGGACTTACCAACATTTGTAGTAAAGCCCGCTGTCCAGTGATCTTCCACTACGCCCGGCGCAAGGATGTTGAATACCGTTTCTGAATTAGGGATAGGCTGGTCGTTATGAGAGTAGCCAGCACGAGCCTGCCAGTTACCTGCATCATACTGGTAACCCAACTTCCAGATACCTAGATCTTCCCAACCGAAGCCTGGTCCATTTGATCCACCCAGACAGCTATTAAAATCACCGCCCATACACATACCAAGGTTCGGCATCATCGGGTTGGAAATAGCAGCTGAATCGCTGTAGTCGATTTGCTGGTAATCAAGCAGAATGGTGTGCTCTTTAGCAGGACTGAATCTCGCACCGATTGTCCATGTTTGCGGTATATCGAAGGAACCCTCATCGGCAAACAGTCCGGCATACTCTTCAAACTCGGACATTTTGATCTTGCTCTGGTAGGAAGCAGCGAGCGAGAACGCCTCATTTATATCACCGGTAATGCCGACTTTAATACCAAAACCGCCCGCAGTATCATAACCATTATTTGACAGGTTAGACGGGTCAGTAGACATACGTCCAAAACTTGCCAGCCCTGTTGCCTTGAAACGAGCCAGCGCATAGATACCGGTAACACCCAGTGAAACCTGATCAGATACCTGGCGCGCATAGGTAACCATGGTTGCCAGCTGCATCAGGTCTACACCAGCAGTTCCGGCGTAGTAGGTGCCGGTAGGTGCGCCAGGGGCTGTTACGTTAGGGTATTCGGTATTCATACCACCATTACCAGCCAGAGTAATACCGATAGAGCTGACCTCATCAATCATGTGATTCCAGCCAAAATTTGGAATCAGGAAGTTTTCGTTGTCACTCTCAAAGGTACCGGGAATCAGTGAAAAAGCACCGGTTTGTGGGCCGAGGAAAGGGCCAACCTGATCAACGGTGTAACTTCGCCGCGGGCTGAACCAGGTCAGGCCGGCATCGATGCGGCTACCCACATTCACCATGTTAGCGGGATTGAGTGCGGCGTCCATAGCATCAAGCGGCATTGCAACGCCTGCTCCTGCCATGCCTTTGGATTTAACACCGAAACCATGTGAAAAATAACCATTTGTAGCCATTGCTACACTGGGCAGCGCCATGCTTGCAGCGACAGCTAACACTAATATGTGCTTCTTGGGGATTATCATTACTTTTTACCTCAGGGTAATTATATTTAATATGAAAATTTCATCCACCCGGACTTATTTTTGTTGTTTCCAGGCAACTTGAATCACTTGTTTTGACTCTCAGTGCGCCTAAGCATGATCAAACTTCATATATAAGTCAATAGAAAGTCCATGATTTTTTATTTGTTGTAAAGCACATCACCCTGTTGCAATTGAACAACAAAAAACCCCGCATTGCTGCGGGGTTTTGAGGTGGCCACGCATATTTATGTGTCCACAGTGTTTATGATGAATGCAATATTTCCGCTCATCAAAACCTTTTGCTTAGGATTTAGATGTACAGGGTTATATCAGCATCGCCTGCAAATTCAAAGAAGGACGCGGCACCAACAAAATCCAGGCCATCAATAAAATCACTGTGATTCATATCAAACAGATCCACAGTCATCTGGCAGGCGACCAGTTTCACTTCAGCTTCAATACATAACTCGCGCAGATCTTCGATACTGGCTACACCCTTATTCTTCATGGTATTTTTCATCATCATTGTCATAACGCTTTGCATACCGGGTAACGCCGTACCTAATACTGGAAACCACTTGTCCATACCCATAGGCATAGGCATGCCCGGATTGCCAAGCGGACTCACTTGCAGGTTCAGATCTTTCTTCAGCAGTTGCAGGCCGTAGAAAGTAAAGAAAATCATTACATCATAGCCCAGTGCTGCGGCAGTTGATGACAGAATAAAAGGAGGATATGCCCAGTCCAGGCTACCCTTGGTTGCAATAATAGCAAGTTTCTTTTCAGTCATATCATACACTCCACGGTACATTCACCGTTAGTAAGAAAAAATTTAAAATCAGCCTTTTTTCATCAAAAAAGTGAACTCGCCACCATTTTCTGCGGATTCCATAAGCTCATTGCCAGTCTGCTTGGCAAAGGCCTCAAAATCTTTTACCGAACCGGGATCAGTGGCAATGATACGCAGCACCTGCCCACTTTCTAGTCCATTAATCGCTTTTTTTGCCCGTAGGATAGGGAGAGGACAGTTCAATCCGCGTGCGTCAAGTTCTTGATCAAATTCAGACATGGTTTGCTCCAAAATTAAAAGTAGATGATATTGTTAACAAAAAATTACAAATTTAGTTGGGATTTTCGCTACTGATATACAGGCGAACAGTAATTATCACCTATATAATAGCCACTTTGCACGCATATTAGTTATTATTTATTTATATGCGCATCAGACATAGTAATTCAACGTGCTGGTAAAGCACAAATATATCACCATATATATGAAGATCACATCTGTAATTCTATTGGGTATCATACTGAACCCGGAGCCTGATATATCAAGAATTATTAAAGAGGGCCGTTAAAACTAATCGAGCTTAAATATATAGCACTGATATAATGTGGTATGAAATAGTAGCTGTGATTCTTTCAATCGGCTGCAAGGAAATAAGTATAGATATGTGCGTGAAGCCGTAAAATACCGGCACTCCCATCTGGAGATCACATGCAAAGATTAGCCATTCTCTCAAACAACGATTGCCCATACATATTCATGTACCGCAAATTCATATCATTTTTTCTTCCGACACTGCCGCTGGTGTTTTTACTTATTGCTATGCCTGCCCAGGGCCAGACGTCTGATTTTAACTTACCTGACCTCGGTGACGAATCCCATAATGTCATGTCCCCGCTTGAGCAAAAGCGGTTAGGTGAGGGGTTTTATCGCCAGGCACGTGCCTATATGGACCTGGTCGACGACCCTGAAGTAAAAGAGTACCTCGACGATCTGGGCAATAGATTAATAGAAGGAGCCGGCCTGGCCAGGGACAGCTTCACTTTTTTTATGATTAATGATCGCTCTGTCAATGCCTTTGCTGTTCCCGGAGGCTATATCGGGGTGCATACCGGACTATTATTAACCGCAGATAATGAAGCAGAAGTTGCTTCGGTGCTCGGTCATGAAATAGCACATGTCACGCAGCAGCATATACCTCGCATGATCAGCGCACAGAAGAAAAACCTGCTGCCTAATCTGGCCACATTACTGGCAGGCATTTTGCTGGGTGGTCAGGCCACAGAGGCCGCCATCGCTATCACATCAGCCAGGTCCATAGACAATCAGCTCACATTCACGCGTTCATTCGAACGCGAAGCCGATCGAATTGGAATAAACGTACTTGCCAACTCAGGCTATGATACCGATGCCATGCCTTCATTTTTTCTGCGCATGCAACAGGCCAACACCCTGTATGAGACCAACGCACCGCAATTTCTCCTGACTCACCCGATCACCACTGACCGTATCGCCGAGGCCAAAGCCAGAGCAGCTAACTACCCTCATACGGCAACATACGACAACACCCGGTTTACGCTGATCCATGCAAAATTGAACGTAATGAATGCAGATGCCAATGACGCTGAAAGCCGCTACAGAAAAAAAATTCGTAACAATGAGGCAGCTTATACCCTGGCAGATCATTACGGTCTGGCGCTTGCACTGTTTAAAGGAAAAAAATATAGCGAAGCGAGAAAAGAGACTGCCTTATTACTTGATCGGATACCAGATCAAATGCTGTTCAGAATACTGGAAGCGCAAATAACGTCTGCTCAGGGTGACAAAGATGAATCCCTGAAGCTTTTCAGCGACATCTATAAATCTGACAAATCATCACTTTCTGCTATTACCTATTATGTAAAAGCCCTGGCTCGTCAGGGCAACTATGCTGAAGCACGAAAGGTATTGCGTAAGGCTGTAAGGAAATACCCGAAAAGCATACTTTTTTACGAAATGCTATCACAGGCGGAAAGTGAAACCGGCTCGAAAATGGAATCCCATCGTGCACTGGCGGAAGCTTATGCACTGCTCGGCAATTACCCTTCTGCTACGCAACAGCTCAATATTGCACGCTCATTTGCAAGCAAAGATGACTTCTACGCACAGGCCAGCATTACGGCAAGAATCAAAGAAATAAAGAGTATTGCCGCATTAGAAAAACAAAAATAACGAAAAATACAGCTGGAAAAAGGAAGAAAAGCCAATAATTAAGTCATCCCAGAAAATATTTGCAATAATTCCTTTGCGATCACCGCAACAAATATGTATGCTATGTTGCACAAAATAAACGCCGCTGTGTATTGACATGAAGATCAAACACAAACGGTATATCTACTAGTTCCAGTGCTTGAGGAGGCCACAAATATGAGGAAATCTTTCTCTCTAGTCGCGACTGCAGGGGTTGCATTATTAGCGGGTAATCTCGTTATGATGCCCGTTGCTACAGCCGGCGAAAGTTTACCAACCGATAAGGCATGCAAAAAGCTGAAAGACGCTGATGCTGCTACAAAAGGCTGGTGTACCATGATAAACCGCAAAAAGGGCAACTGCCTTGCCTGTCACGATGTAGTGACTAAAAAATGGCCTGCAGGTCTGCCTGCATCCGGCAACATTGGCCCACCCCTGGTTAGCATGAAATCACGCTTCCCTGATAAGGCGAAACTTCGCGCCCAAATCTGGGACGCTACAGCAACCAACCCTAAATCATCCATGATTCCTTTTGGTCGTCACAAAGTGATTTCTGAAGGTGATATCGATAACATTGTTACATTTCTATACACCATCTAGTTTGAGATGGTGTCAATTCAAAACTCAGGAGAGCTTGGAAACATGAAGCGTAGAACATTTCTGAAAGGAACAGTCGCTACTAGCGCACTGGCTGTCGCAGCTGGCGCAGGTTTACTTAGATCAGGGCAGGCACTTGCTGCCGATTGGCCAACCGCAGCATTTGAAGCCGGCGATGTCCCCTCAGCAGGCAAGGCACTTTTTGGCTCTGATGGTACAGCAAGCAAAGACATCAAAATCAAAGCACCATTACAGGCTGAAAACGGAGCAGTAGTTCCAGTCAAGGTCGAGACATCACTGGCTGACGTAAAGAGCATCGCAATCTTGGTTGCGAAGAACCCTAAACCAATGGCTACAAAAGTGGACTTTAGTGGTGACAGTGTAGGGTATTACAGCACCCGCGTTAAGATGGGTAAAACTTCAGACGTCATTGTCTATGTCAATTCGGGCGGAAAAATACTGAAAGCTTCCGCAATGGTAAAAGTAACCGTCGGCGGATGTGGTGGTTAAACCATCCCCGCATATCAACAGCTAAGGTACTGAAATAATGGCAACGAAAATTAAAGCCCGTAAAAAGGGAAACGCAACTGAAATCCTCGTACTGGCCCAGCATCCTATGGAAACTGGCTCACGCAAGGATAAGAAAACCAAAAAGGAAATACCTGCTCACTTCATCCAGACACTAAATTTTACCGTCAACGGTAAAACTGTGGCTGATGTAGCTATGGGTATTGGTGTCTCCAAGAACCCTCTGGTCGGTATTCGCGTCAAGGGTACAAAATCCGGCGATAAGATCGAAGTTTCTTGGAAAGATAACAAGGGTGAAACCGGCGGCGCTAAAACGACCGTAAAATAAGTATATACGGAAGTGACCAGGTCAGAAAAGCTGACCTGGTCATGTCTACCAGGAGGAGTATTATGAATAAAAAACTTATATTAGTGCTTGCGGGTCTCGGTATTGCTTTAGGCGCGCCGATAACTGCATCAGCAACACCGGAAAGTGACCTGAAGGAATTTCAGGGCTTTTTCAAAAAGAAATTCCCGACTGTCCCGCTGGAAGCTTACAATGATGGTGTTAATGCACTGCCACAGTATGCCGACCGGGTTGAGAACTGGAATCAAATTATGGATTTTCCGCCTTATGAGGTAGACGTGGAAAAAGGTAATGAGCTCTGGAACAAACCATTTGCTAACGGTAAAACCTATAGCAGCTGCTTCCAGAACGGTGGCAAAGGACTGGCTGCCGCTTATCCATTTTATGATAAAAACACCAAAAAGATACGCACCATTGAAGCAGATCTCAATGAATGTCGTGTTCGTAATGGTGAAAAACCAATCGAAAACCTAAAACACGGTAATATGGCCAGACTGGTTATTGCCTTCAAGATGCTCTCACAGGGCAAAAAGATGGCAGTAAAATTAAACAGTCCTGAGGCTATTGCAGCTTATGAAAAAGGCAAACAGTATTACTGGGCTCGACGCGGACAACTGAACTTTTCCTGTGCAACCTGTCACGTACAGAATGCAGGCAACAAGATCCGTGGTGATGTCCTGAGTGCAGGTCTTGGTCAGGGCACAGGCTTTCCTGTATACCGCACCAAGTGGTCACTCGCGGGTAAGCCTCTTGGAACCATTCACCGTCGTTATGGCGGCTGTAACAAACAGGTACGTGCTAAGCCTCTGAAGCCTCAGAGCGAAGCTTATACAAACCTTGAGCTATACCAGGCGTATATGAATACTGGTATTCCAATCAAGGTACCAAGTCAGCGTCAGTAATCTCTTTTCTGACCACTAAAAAGCCCGGCTTAGCCGGGCTTTTTTTTGCCTGGTCTTTGCCTATGATCAGATTAAGCTTTATAGCTCCTGATAACCTCTAAATAATTACACCTTTCAAAAGCTGCAGGTTCTGATGCATGCAGTTTGCTGACGCTTCCTTTTAATTGTGATACAGAATCATATTCATGTTCTTCCATCCATGCCTGCATTTCTGAAAGAATGATTGATATTTGTCCTGGCCCATTCTTCAGCAGGGTACTGCACAGATGAGCCACATCCGCACCAGACAAAAGCATCCTTAGTACATCTTCAGCCGTGTGAATACCACCCGTTGCAGCAAGCGAAAGATCAACCTGTCCATATAATATTCCTATCCAGCGCATTGCCAGAAGACTTTCATGTGAAGTTGAAAGATTCAATTCAGGAACGATGCCCAATGTTTCCAGATCAATGCCTGGCTGGTAAAAACGGTTAAATAATGAAACCCCATTAACGCCATGTTGCTGCAGTTCACGGACCACATTCGATACCGAGCTGAAAAACGGAGACAACTTCATGACCAGCGGGATGCTGATATGTTTGCGCAGTTCTATCAACAGATCCAGATATAATTGCTCAACTTCCCTGCCCGATTGCTGGATATCGGCAGCAATATAATAAACATTCAGCTCCAGGGCGTCGGCACCCGCTTGCTGTATCTCAAGAGCATGATCAATCCAGCCTCCGGCAGTCACACCATTAAGGCTGGCAATCACCGGAATATCCAGGGCTTGTTTCAGTGAAAATATATGGGCAAGGTATTCGTCTGTTTTCGTCTGGTATGCTTCAGGGGTGGGCAGATAGCCGTCTGCTTCATTATGCCCTATGTCCTGACTGTACATGTAAGCATCCATCAGGCGACCTTCTTCCCTGACCTCCTCCTCAAATAATGAATACATAACCAGTGCTGATGCGCCAGCATCCTCCAGTCTTCTTGCCATAGCCAGATCACGTGACAGCGGCGAGGCAGATGGCACCAGAGGGTTTGCCAGTTTAAGTCCAAGGTATTCTGTGCTGAGGTCCATATTATTTCTCCTTCGAGCTTAGAGTTTGCTCTTTACCGTCATCATAAGAGATTTCCGATAACGCTTTATAGTGTTGATATCGCTCATGGGCTTCCTGTTCGGCCTGCATAAATAGTTCCCTGGACCTTTCAGGGTGGCTGCGTTGAAGCATGCTGAAACGCATCTCGGTTGATGCAAAATCAATATACGGAATTGAGGGTTCTTTTGAATCTAGTTGCAATGGGTTTTTACCCTGATCTGTACGTCGTGGATCATATCTGAACAAATTCCAGTGCCCGCTTTTAAGGGCCAGCTCCTGTTGCCGCAAATTAAATGACAGATCCACTCCATGCGCGATACATGGACTGTAGGCAATGATCAGAGAGGGTCCCGGATAGGATTCAGCTTCCATAAACACTTTCAAGGTCTGCATGTCTTTTGCACCAAAAGCAACATGTGCGACATAGACGTTTTCATAGGCCATGGCGATCATAGACAGGTCTTTTTTCTTCATAGACTTGCCGCCAGACGCAAACTTCGCAACGGCACCTTTGGGTGTCGCTTTGGACATCTGACCACCGGTATTTGAATAAACCTCTGTATCCAGAACCAGTATATTGACATCACGACCCGATGCCAGGACATGGTCAACACCACCAAAACCGATATCATAGGCCCAGCCATCTCCACCGATTATCCAGACGCTTTTTTTGACCAGATAATCAGCCACCCTTTCAAGTATTCTGGCTTCAGGTTTCTCTATTGACTGTACTTGTTCTTTTAGCCTTGCCACGCGTTCGCGCTGGTCATAAATACCTGCCTCATCATTCTGATCGGCCTGTGTAATTTCGGTAACCAGGTCGTGGTCCAGATCCTCTCCCAGCTCTTCGACCAGATGCCTGGCATGTTCATACTGGGAATTAATTGCCAGCCGCATACCCAGGCCAAACTCTGCATTGTCTTCAAACAGAGAGTTCGACCAGGCGGGCCCCCGCCCATCCGAATTTTTTGACCAGGGGGTAGTCGGTAAATTGCCACCATAGATAGATGAGCAACCCGTCGCATTGGCAACCACCATACGGTCGCCAAACAACTGAGTTGCCAATTTGATATAAGGTGTTTCTCCACATCCCACACAGGCACCGGAGAACTCAAATAAAGGTTCTCCCAACATAACGCCTTTCATCGTGCTCCAGCGTATATCTCTGCGCTCATACTCAGGCAGGCTGAGGAAATATTCCCAGTTTGCGCTCTCTTCTTCTCTCAAGGGCGGCTGACTGCGCATATTCAGTGCCTTATGACTGGATCGCGACTTGTCTTTCACGGGACAGATCTCAACACACAGGCCGCAACCCGTACAGTCTTCGGGTGCTACCTGGTAACTGATATGCATACCCTCGGAAAATTCCTTGCCCTTTACAGCAACGTGCTTGAACGAAGCAGGCGGATTCTTAATGGCGTCCTTTGAAAACACCTTGCTTCGTATTGCTGCATGCGGACAGACAAATGGACATTTGCCGCAATGGATGCAAAGTTCCTCATCCCAGACTGGGATCTCTGCAGCAATGTTCCGCTTTTCCCAGATGGCAGTACCCGTAGGCCAGGTACCATCATTCGGTAACAGGCTGACAGGTATTGAATCCCCCTTCCCTGCAATGAGTTTAGCCGTGACATCCCTGATAAACTCAGGTGCATTATCCGGGATCAGCTGAATTATTTCTGATTTTCCTGAGACTTCTTCCGGCACTTTAATCTCAAACATTGCCGCGAGCGTATTATCAATAGCCCGAAAGTTCATATCGACAATCCGTCGACCTTTCCGGCCATAGGTCTTTTCTACTGCCTGCTTAATCTTTGCAATCGCCTCTTCAGCCTGAAGAATACCTGAGACGGCAAAAAAACAGGTCTGCATTATGGTATTTATCCTTTTACCCATACCGCTGTCTTCGGCAACCTTATATGCGTCTATGGCAAAGAATTTTATATCCTTGTCTATTATCTGTTGCTGCATACTGCGTGGAAGTGAATTCCACACACTTTCTTTTTCTTTCGTTGTGTTTAGCAGGAATACCGCTCCCGATGCGGCCAGCTCAAGCATATCGTAACGTTCCAGGAATACCTCCTGATGACAGGCAACAAACTGTGCCTGTCCTGGGCCGATTAAATAACTTGATCGTATTTTTTCCGGACCAAATCGTAAATGTGAAACGGTGACAGCCCCGGCTTTTTTTGAATCATAGACAAAATAGGCCTGCGTGTGGATATCGCTCTCCTGCCCTATGATTTTTATTGTGTTCTTGTTCGCGCTGACTGTGCCATCACTGCCCAGCCCATAGAATACACATTGTGTCGTCTTTTTAACTGCACTGGTCTCAAAGGAATCATCCCAGAGCAAATGTGTATGGCTGACATCGTCAATAATACCTATGGTAAAAGGAGACCTGGGAGAATCACTTTTAAGTTCATCAAAAATCGCCTTAATCATTGCCGGGGTAAACTCTTTCGACGACAGGCCATAGCGCCCGCCAGCAACCTTGGGTAAACGCTCAAACAGGGATTCATCACGGATAACTGATTCTGCCAGTGCCGTCATCACATCCTTGTATAGGGGTTCGCCATCTGCCCCGGGCTCTTTGGTTCGATCCAGTACCGCGATGGCCTGGCATGTGGCCGGTATGACAGACAATAGTTGTTGAGCTGAAAACGGCCTGTACAAACGCAGTTTGATTACCCCTACCTTCTCATCCATTTGCAGGAGGCTTTCCACCGTCTCATCGACAGCCTCAGCACCTGAGCCCATCAGTATAATCACCCGTTGTGCATCAGCTGCACCCACATAGTCATACAAATGATACTGCCGCCCTGTATGCTCTGCGAACTGGTCCATGGTCTGCTGTACTATGCCTGGCATCGCCTGATAGTAAGGATTTACACTTTCACGTGCCTGAAAATACACATCCGGGTTCTGTGATGTGCCGCGTACTACAGGTTTATCAGGTGTCATTGCGCGCTTTCTGAATTTACTGACATCTTCTTCATCAATCATTGTGCGAATTACTGTGTCATCGATATCAGAGATGCGTGACAGCTCATGCGAGGTGCGAAAACCATCGAAGAAATGAACAATCGGTATCTGTGCTTTTAACGTAGCAGCCTGTGAAATCAGCGCCATATCCATCGCTTCCTGGACAGAACCCGAAGCAATCATGGCAAAGCCCGTTTGTCTGATCGCCATCACATCTGAATGATCACCAAAAATCGACAATGCCTGAGCGGCAATGGATCGTGCGGCGACATGAATCACGGCAGGTGTCAGTTCACCTGCGATCTTGTACATATTAGGGATCATTAATAATAACCCCTGTGAGGATGTAAAGGTCGTGGTCAGGGCACCCCCCTGCAACGACCCATGCACTGCACCAGCGGCCCCGCCTTCGCTTTGCATCTCAATAACCTCAGGAATATTCCCCCAGATATTCGTTTTCCCTGTTGATGACCAGTCATCAGACAATTCCCCCATCGGTGAGGAGGGTGTGATCGGATAAATTGCTATGACTTCGTTAGTTTTGTGAGCAACTCTCGCAACGGCCTCATTCCCATCGATAATTAGCGTCTTATCCTTACCCATAGGTGACTCCATATAGATTGTTATCAGAATTAGATTACATATTACCGCATGACAAAATAAAAACTTTGCGCTGGATCATATTCTGAAAATATAATTAGATTTATCTATCATAAGTAAGTTAGCACTCACACTCATTACTTTACATACTACAATTATATTTATCATGTTTTTTTTACTTAAGCTTATCCTGTAAACTCACTAACCATTCAACATCAGCAACATTTCCCACGTAGCGAATGAATCACCCTGACGCCTGGTTAGAACATGTAAAAGACACGTCGTTAGACCCGTGGCTTAAAGAGCAAATGGCTCTCGCTGATCAGATTCGTTCTGACCACGGTGACTACCCGCACTGGGTTCAGATACTTGAACAGCTCTCTCAATACAGGACAGACCAGCTTGACCTGTCGCAGGCATTGATCCAGTTTGGTGATAAGGATCAGCTTGATGCTGAGCAGAAGCTGAAATTAAAGCAGCTTTTACTTAATCTGCACCCCTGGCGTAAAGGCCCTTTCAATATCTTTGGCGTAAAAATAGACAGTGAGTGGCGATCAGATAAAAAATGGCAGCGGCTGAGTGAAGCCATCTCTACTCTGAAAGGCAGGCATGTGCTGGATATTGGCTGCGGAAACGGTTATTACATGCTTCGCATGCTCGGTGCCGGTGCCACGTGGGTACTCGGTATAGACCCTACTATATTGTTTAACATGCAGTTTAACGCCCTGTCTCAATTCAGCACTGAAATAATCAATGCAAATATTCTACCTGTCGGCATAAATCAGCTACCAGACTCGCTTACTTATTTTGACACGGTGTTTTCTATGGGGGTGCTTTACCATCGGCGGTCTCCCATCGACCATCTGTATAAGTTGTTTTCCTGCCTCAGACCCGGTGGTGAACTTGTCCTTGAAACGCTGGTCATCGAAGGGCCGGAAGACCAGTTACTGCTACCGGACTCCCGCTATGCGAAAATGCGTAATGTCTGGTTCATACCAACGGCACAGGCTTTAAAGTCCTGGCTGCAACGCTGCGGATACTGCAATATCAGGATTATCGATGTTTCAACCACCCGCCTCGATGAACAGCGTTCAACAGAATGGATGAGATTCGAATCACTCAGTGACTTCCTTGATCCTGATGATCAAACTAAAACCATTGAGGGCTATGCTGCTCCTGTTCGCGCCATATTGAAAGCACAACGACCCTTTTGAAAAAGGTCTGCGTAACTCAGCATAAAAATAATACCTGACTATTATTGTTTGTTATTCTCTTCAAGTTCCTGTATAAATATTTCTTGGGCTAGCAATATATTTTTTATTGGATGTGTCGCCTTAGTCAAACGCCCCATTGCAAAAAGAAATAACACCGAAGGAGCATACAAATGGATTATCAATCACCAAATTTAGCAGGAGAAAATCACAAAACTCCGGAGAATTTCGAGGACTGGTCAAAAGATACAGCAATCCTGTTAGCAGCAGAGGAAGGAATTGAGCTAACAGATGCCCACTGGGAGATACTGCATTTTTTACGTGACCACTGCAAAGAAAATGGTACCGGCTGCAGTGCCAGGCTGGTATTAAGAGCGATGTCTAACCATGTAAAAACACGTGGAGGCAAAAAGTATCTTTACTCTCTGTTCCCGCATGGTCCCGTCGTTCAGGCCTGTAAAATAGCTGGCATCCCCTTGCCTCCATATTCGCTGGATCTGTCATTTGGCACGGTTCACTAAAATATCTCTATAGGCTATGAGTTATAACACTTTATATTTTTAAGAGTGAACGTTCTAGAAATAAAAAAGGCCCGGGAATTGCGGGCCTTTTCATGTATTTAGGTAGAATTTTAGACACGTTTATATTGGTGTAACCGCGGTTGTTACCAGCCCGGCTGTACCGTCACAGGCCGACCAAATTAGTCACTGTGGATCCCGAGTCCATACGCGTTCTGCTTCTGTATCCGATTAAATACTTCCTGCACCCAGTACTCCCTATATCAGTCATATCAATAGTGATCCTTGTTGGCTAGTTGAATAAATTATCTCTGACTTTTAACTTTAGCAAAACCCACCAATACCTAATAGAATTATCCAGTTCATTTCTGGTAAATATCGGCTTGTAGCCTTCGTCAACTAGCGTTTCGTAAGCCTCCCTTTCAAATAAGAATATCTCATCTTTGCGGAGATATTTTCTCCATTTCTGGATGTTTTCTACCATCGGTGAATTATTGATGTTTTCATGTAGTCCACTATAGCGCAGCGGGACAACGTAGCCATTTCTACTGTTATCCCCGACCGCTGATAAGGATAGATAACCAGCAATTCTATTGATCACTCTATTCGGTGTCTGTATCAAATCCTCGTATTTTACAGCAATGCCTCTGTTCTCGTTTTCAATTTCATTCATCAGCTTAGTAATGGTGACCCACTTCCTGGCTGCATTAACAGGATCGGTATCAAATGGCTTGCCTGTTTTCGAATGCAGGCTGATTTTCTTTGATGAGTAGACAGCCCTGCCATCTCTTACGATGCATATGAACTTGCTTTCGGGAAACAAGCGCCCCAATTCCGCATGCCGGTATATCAGATTCCCCTTTTTTACACCGTAGCCAGAGCCAGAACCATACAAATTTAGAATTTTACTAACAAATTCATTTATTTTTACCGGTAGGTGGCAGTCATACAGGAGGTTTAAATCAATTCGCCAGTCTTTAAACTTTTCATCACCGTTGATAATTTCAATAACAGCAGATAATTCTTTACGATTTTCAATGACCGCCTTGGGAAATTTTATAAGTATCCTGTCTAAAAAGTTCGATTCAGGTGGAATGACTAGATCGAGATCTTTCACCATGCATTTGGCTAAAAAAGTCGATCCAGAGCGTGAATCATATACTAAGAAAAATGGATTTAAAGTATCTGTCATCAGATAAAACGGATTTTATGATAATTTGACATCGGCTTCCCTTACAAGTGCAGGCATATTGCTTTTTTCGGGAATAAGGATAATTCCAGGCATTGTTTTCCGAGTTGTTCTAAATAGCTTAATTCGTTGATCGATTTCATCGATGTTAAGCATGTCGGCCTTATATTTTTTTCAATAAAGCTTTGGCTTTTTCAGACGCTTTTTACCCGAGCAAGAAAATATTTTATATCGTTGATAGTTAATTTGATTATTGATGTACAAACGTTTTTCATAATGTTGTATCTCTACAGAAGGGCGGGGTTAACCACCATGGTGTGCTCAGGGAAATGGGCGGCTAACTATATCATCAAATCGCCAAAATGTTTTAACCGCCTGGATTGATGGTTAGTGAATATTTAGGCGGTGCTTAAGAACTTCAGGCATTAAAAAAGCCCCAGACCGTTAAGGAATGGGGCTTTGAATTTGGTGGGTCGTGGGCGATTCGAACGCCCGACCGCCTGATTAAAAGTCAGATGCTCTACCGACTGAGCTAACGACCCAAATACTCATCTAACACTGCTTGCATGTTATTAGACTTTTTCAAGTTTGCGCATCTTACTAGGAAGTAGCTTCATGTCAACCAGAGATGAGGCCAGAGCGCCAAAAAAACTGGCTTCTTCTTCGTATACCAGCTTGTAATACTGTATTTTCATCGTCAGGGCGCTGCCAAATATTATTGATATAAGGGTGAGATACGACCCTAAGGCAAGGGTACTTACACCGGTAATGCCTTGCCCAACGGTGCATCCCAGCGCAAGTACGCCACCAAAGCCCATCAGAATGCCACCGACAAGATGATTGAAAAAATCACCGACTGAAGCAAACCATTCAACCCTGAAACTTTTTGTTAATATTGACCAGAGAAATGAGCCCAGGATGACGCCAAAGACAATTGCAACGCCAAAGGTAAGCTTTGCTTTTTCCATGCCTGTAGACACATAACCGACAGTTTGTCCTAATGGATTGATAAATGTAAATGACTGCGGGCTGCCAGAATTCATGTCCGGTTTTGATGATGTCCAGTTCTCATGCACCGGCTCGGCCATATCCCATTGAGATGTGGTCGGGTCGAGATATTCGCGCAGGCTTACTTTTACTTCGCCATCAAATTCAGACTCATAGGCAAGTTGTATATTTGACGTGACATACCAGGCACCGATAACGACCAGTCCGACTACCAGCCCAGCGAGAATATTGTCGAAACTGCTGCGGAAATCGGCTGATTTGAATACAAAGATTATTAATGCCAAAGACAGCAGCAGACCAATCCAGAGGCGCGCGGACGCAGCATTTTCAGGGCCCGCCAGGATGCTTCCAAAGTCCTGGTAGCCACCGTCCAGCGTGATTGCGAGCGGTCGAATCCAGTCAAGAAAGATCAATGACATCAGGGTCTGATCAGTGCCGGGCAATGGGTTTACCATAAAATAGGCGATGACACCGATAATTAAAAAAACCATAATAGATTTTATATTTCCACCGCCCATACGGATCAGGGTCTTGTTACCGCAGCCGGATCCGAATGTCATACCAATACCAAATAAAAATCCACCAAGGATGTTCTCAGCCCAGATCAAGGTACCGCTACGGTATGGAGGGAATGCCAAATCAGGAGAAACAAGGCCCTGTGCTTCAAAAATCGTGACGCCAAGCAATGCCACGGCTATCGCAAACATCCAGGCACGGAACCTGCTTTTGTCATCCATATTAACCCAGTCGGATACTGCGCCCATGGTACAGAAGTTGGTTTTATTGACCACTGCGCCCATGACTACAGCCAGCGCAAATGACAACAGAACCATCGCGGACCAGGCTGATGAAAAATCTTCAAAAATCATCTAAACTCTCCTCTACTAAGTGATTGATATTATAATATTTATTAGTATTTATTCTCAGCACAACAATATTATTATTAAAAGTGTTCTGCCTTGCGGCTCTCTGGGAGATAGGACTTATACCATAGCCGATTTATTCCATTTTTTCTATCTGGGTTGACGCAATGGTAAGCAGAAAATTCAGTAAAAATGACATTAGATCCTGAACCTGGCCTCTCTACATTAAGAACCATTGTATTAGCCGGGAACCCCGGATTTACTCTCTCACAGGCTGGTAAACTGTTGGGTCGGCTACATCTGCCAGTTTAAAACCGTCAGCTCGTAAGCGGCATGAATCACAAACTCCGCAGGCCAGTCCGTCAGCAGACGGGTTGTAACAGGATATTGTGAGACTGTAATCAACGCCCAGTTTATTGCCTGTGTTGATAATGTCGGCCTTACTCATATCGATCAACGGTGCCCTTATTCGAAACCCCTCACCTTCCACGCCTTCACGTGTCGCCAGATTTGCCAATTTTTCAAAGGCTAAGATATATTCAGGGCGGCAATCAGGGTAGCCTGAGTAATCAACGGCATTAGCACCGATAAAGATATTCCTGGCACCATATATTTCAGCCATAGCCAGTGCCATGGATAAAAATACCGTATTTCGCGCCGGCACATAGGTTACGGGAATACCGTTATCCCCAAACTCGCTGGCTTCCGGTACATCAATAGCCTCGTCCGTTAGTGCAGAGCCACCCAGTTCTCCGATTGGCAGCCGCAGGGTTCTATGTCCTGCCGCCCCGCCTGCTTTCGCTACACGCGCGGCTGCTTCCAGTTCGACAAGATGGCGCTGTCCATAGTTAAAGCTTAGTGCAAGGCTCTGGTAGCCTTCATTTCGTGCGATAGCGAGAACCGTCGCGGAATCCAGGCCACCGGAAAGTAGCACCACCGCTTTACCCGTTTTATCTACCACGTTCGTCACCCCACAGATACTTATGCAATTGTAATTGCATTCTCACCTGCAGATTGTCATCCAGAATCCATTTGGCCATATCCGCCGGATCGCATTCACCATGCACCGGTGAAAAGAGTATTTCATGCTTCGCGGCCAGTTCATTTTCTTCGATAAACTGCCGGCTCCAGTCATAATCTGCCCGGTCAGCAATGACAAACTTCAGCTGATCTTTACGTTTCAGCAAAGCAAGGTTCTGGTAACGATTACGATCAACCTCCCCGGAACCCGGTGTCTTGATATCCATCACAGTAGAAACACGCTTATCTACCTTGCCTATATCGATAGCGCCACTGGTTTCCAGTGACGTGGTAAAACCGGCATCACAAAGCATTTTCAACAGCAGCCAGCAGTCTCGCTGCGCTAATGGTTCACCACCCGTAACAGTGACGTAACGAGGAGAATAGGATTTAACCTGCTGTAAAATTGCAGAGAGAGACAGTCGCTCACCACCTGAGAAGGCATAAGCGGTGTCACAATAGCCACAGCGCAAGGGACAGCCTGTCAGGCGGATAAAGACTGTTGGAAAACCGGCCGTTCTTGACTCACCCTGCAGTGAATAAAATATCTCGCTGACACGGAGTTCACGGTCTGCCGCAGGGAATGGTGGATTATTTGATGTTGAAGACAATGGAGAGAATTTAGACTAAGGACTAAGGATTAAGGATTAAGGGTTAAAATCACTCTATCACTTTTATATTTAATCCTTCGTCTTTAATCTGGGTTTAATGTCCCGTTTTCGTCATCTGATCCAGGCGCATTTTTGCCGAAACAGCGACACGACTACCGGGATATCGAATAACTACCGCATTCAGAGCCCTTCTTGCCTGCTCCCACTGCTCATTATCGAAGTGGATGTACCCCACCTTCAACATCGCATCAGGGAGCCGCTTACTTTCAGGATAACGCTGTATCAGGCTGCTGTATTCATGCAGGGCTGCATCATAAGCACGATTCACATATCGGGCCTCTGCTATCCAGTACTGTGCACTATCGCCTAATGGACTTCCTGGGTAGCGTGTTTGAAATTCCTTGAAGGCTGCTATGGCTTCTTCATAACGACTTTGCTTCAGAAGATCGAAGGCCCTGTCATAGGAGGCCTGCTCCAGTTGAGAATTCCCTTGCTGACCACTTTGAGCTGAATTTTCTACTGACAGTTGTGCGGCAGCGGGTGCAGTTATATCGGCCTGCTTTGTATTAATCGCATCGGCAGGTGAAATCGCCTCAGTCGCCATACTCTGTTGCGCTGGAATGGAGGGGATTTCATTGTTAGTCATCATACCGGATGCAGGCGCGACAGGTGCATTCATGGATATTGAAGACATTTCGATGCTGCGCATGCGGCGATCAAGATCATCATAAACTCCGGACAATCTCTCGCGCAGCCTGTTCAGTTCATTTTCCTGCACATCAACTGTATTCTGCAGCCTGGATACTTCGCTCTCCAGGCTGTTCACCCGCCCTAACAGCTGTAATTGCGGGTTTTCCTGGGTGCTAGACGATCGCATCGTTGCAGCCGTCGTCTCGTTGCAGGCACTCAACAGCAGCAAGCAGAAGAGCACCAGCGGTAAAGTAAAACGCATAATCGAAAAGCGATTGATGTTACCTGTCATAGCGTATTTCAACGCGGCGGTTCAGATGCCATGACGAGTCATCATGCCCTTCTGCTACTGGATTCTCTTCACCATATGAAACGTTTTCGATATTCATGGCGCTGACACCCAGGGCGATAAAGACATCCGCAACCGACTGGGCACGACGTTCGCCAAGAGCCAGATTGTATTCACGTGTACCTCGTTCGTCTGCATGACCTTCGAGCACCACTCTGGTTGAGGGGTTGTTCAGTAAAAAGGCTGCATGCGCTTCCGCTACTGCCATGCTATCAACATCAAGTTCACTGCTGTCATAGGCAAAATATACCCGGGTCTGCGAAAGCAGGTCTGCTGATGCACCACTCTGCCAGTCACCCAGAGGCTGACCATCAGGACCGAACTCGGTACCGGTACCGGATGCAGAGACCCCTTCTCCCATATCAGCACCTTCTGCTTTACGAGTTTTCTTATTACAGCCACTCACTGCAACCATGCCTGCCAACAGTGCTATTAAAATTAACTTGCTCGTATTTTTCATCTCTTCCTCTATCCTCGTTCTATTATCATCTTAAATATGGTGACCATGCCGGTTCACGGACATCGCCCTGTAAAAATCTTAATGATTGCCTGACACGTCCATCAGATGAAACAGCTGCCAGCACACCCTTATTAGCCTGCTCAGTTGCATAAAGTACCATCCTTCCATTTGGCGCGAAACTCGGAGATTCGTCAAGCTGTGTATCGGTAAGCCTGGTTATCTCTTTAGTACGTAAATTCATCGCCGCCACATGATAGCGCCCGTTGCTACGGCTAATCATGACCATCAGGCTGCCATCTGCCGATACTGATGGCCTGGCATTATATTTTCCGGAGTAGGTCAGTCGTTGTACACCCGATCCATCAGTATTCATCTGATAAATCTGGGGCTGGCCGCTGCGGCTTGAGGTAAATACAAGTCCCCGGCCATTTGGCAACCAGGAAGGTTCCGTATCAATACCATGATGATTGGTCAGTCGCTTGATGGCCCGCGAGCGCAAATCGAGTATGTATATCTCTGTATTCCCTTCTTTAGAGGATACAAACGCCAGTTTCGTACCGTCCGGGGAGAACGCCGGGGCGCTATTAATGCCTTTAAAACTGGCCACATTCTCACGCTTACCATCTGACAAACGTTGTATGTATATCATTGAACGCTTTTTTTCGAAAGAGACATAAGCCAATTTTCGGGCATCCGGTGACCAGGCGGCAGACATCAGTGGCTGGTGCGAATTGAGTATCGTCTGTGGATTAAAACCATCCGAGTCAGCCACTTGCAGCAAGTAACGCTTTCCTTTTGCTGTTTTCTCTACCGTTACATACGCAATTTTGGTGTTAAAAGCACCTTTTTCTCCTGTCAGTTTTTCATAAATAATATCGCTAATCCGATGTGCTACATTCCTCAACTTTGCGCTCTGGATATTATATTGAAAGCCGGTCAAAGTGCTGCCCTTGAACACATCCAGCAACTGAAACTTTACAGTATATGTTCCCTCACCGGCCTGCCGGATGCTGCCGACAACCAGATAGTCTGCTTTGATCAGGCGCCAGTCTTTGAATCTCACCTGTTTGGCATTGTGTGGCTGCTGCAGAAAATCAGCCTGCGGAATACTGTCAAAACGCCCTGAACGGGTAAGATCTGCCTCGATAACTTTCGTCATACTCTCACCTGCCACCGGGGCACCGTCCCAGCTGAAAGGAACTATGGCAATTGGTATGCCGACATCAACACCTTTGGTGATTTCAATGGTGAGTACTGCCTGCGCCGAGTTGGCCAGCAACCCCGATAGAATAATTAGCAGCGGTGCAAATCTTTTCATATTAGATAATTTCATGTTACTTAATTTTGTCTCTAGTAATATTGTAGCCCTGAAAGCTGAAGATTTTCTTATGGCCTGAACGGAAAATCAATGACCTTGAACTCTGAATACAGATCCGGATCCAGCGGTATCGGTATCGGTGATGCTCGCATGAAGGCCTGCTCTACCGATCTATCACAGAAACTATCACCACTACTCTTTACTATCCTTGCACTAAGAACCTTGCCGTCCGGGGCAAGATTAACACGTACGGTAGGATTGCAGCCTTCCGGGCCGCGCGGTGGATAATTCCAGTTTGTTTCCACTTTTTGTTGAATCCGCGGAACATATTTACTCATCGCCTGGCCGGCTCTTGCCGCTCGGGCCTTTGCTTCCATCTGTTTTTTCATTTCGGTTTCTTTTCGCTTACGTGATGCTTCAGCTTTACGTTTCTTCTCGGCAGCCGCTTTGCGTTTTTTCTCTTCGGCAAGCTTTTTCTTTTTTTTAGCCGCTTTTTCCTTTTCCGCTTCTGCTTTCTTACGTGCCTTTTCCTCGCTCTCTTTCTTTTTCTTTAGTGCCGCTTTTTTCTCCGCCTCTTTCTTGCGTTTTTTTTCAACTTCTGCCTTCTTTCTCTTTTCTTCTTTCTTGCGTTTGGCCTCTGCCACGCGCTTTTTTTCTTCGGCAATTTTGCGCTGCTTCTCGCGCTCTATAGCTTTCTCCTTTTCCTTCTTCTTTTCCTTTATCTTTTCCAGCTCGTTATTTTCAACGGCCGAAGCTTCAATAACATCAACGGGTTTCTCGGTTTCAACCTGCAGGGCTTTCACCGCAGCTACCGGTTTCATGTGGCTATCCACCTTGATAAACATGATGCCGAATAAAACTCCATGCAGCAAAATTGCAAGGCCCAGGGCAACCGGACTTAAATGCTGCTTTTTTAATAGCCGCCTGTTACTTCCACCTGTCACAATTATTTTTCCGGTGGCTCTGTTACCAGACCTACCTTTGGAATACCCGCCTGCTTCAATAACACCATGGCAGTCATCACTGCCTGATATTCCACCCGCCTGTCGCCTTTCACAAGAAAGGGTGTTTTCGAATTTCGTTTATAGACAATGGCGGCTTTCCTGACAACTTCCTCTGCACCAAGGGGTTGTTTTTCTTCATTTGCAAACAGCTGTCCATCCCTGTCTACCGATAATAAAAAAGGCTCAACATCAGGGTCTTTTACGGTGTCCGATATTGCTTCAGGTAGATCTACTTCTACACCCTGTGTTAACAATGGTGTGGTGACCATGAAAATCACCAGCAACACCAGCATGACATCAATATATGGGACGACATTGATCTCACTCATCTGACTTTTTCGGCTGCGCCGAGAGTGCTCAAACATCGCTGGATTTCTTGTGGTAACTCTGTCGTGAAACGATACTGGTAAATTCTTCCATGAACATTTCGTAGCGCATAATCAGTCGTTCGACATGATTGGAAAAGCGGTTATAGGCAATCACCGCAGGAATCGCAGCAAACAGACCCATGGCAGTCGCCACCAGTGCTTCGGAAATACCGGGGGCAACCGATGCAATGGTCGCCTGTTTCATGACACCAAGGGTGCGGAACGAGTTCATGATGCCCCAGACCGTACCGAACAAACCGACATAGGGAGATGTTGAACCGACGGTGGCAAGGAAAGACAGACCACCTTCAAGGTCCTCGATTTCCTGTGCTAAAGCCACACGCATGGCTCGTTGCACCCCATCGGTCACTTCGCTGCGTTTTATCCCTTCTTTATTGTAAAGGCGGGAGTATTCCCGATAACCGGCGATAAAGATGCTGGCCATACCGCCCTCATTACCTGCTTCCTTGCCACCCCATTCAGAGTAAAGATTACTCAGATCACCACCGGACCAGAATGAGTCTTCAAATTCATCGGCCGCATTTCTTGCCTGCCGGATTGTTTTCCACTTCTGAAAGATTAACGCCCATGACACAACAGAAGCCAGCATAAGCATAGCCATAACCAGTTGCACCACCAGCGTAGCCTGCGTGATCATATGCAGAATAGACAGGCTCTGCTGCGGGTTGGCAAGTTCTACGACTGTTTCCAAATCTTATCTCCTCAATCCAGAGTAAAAGGCAGCGCCATCGGACGAAATGAGTCCACCGCAAGGCCTGCCAGCTTTATTCGGGCGCGGCACAATAAAGCTTCATCTCGGTAGACTTCCTGATCAATATCCAGTGAGGCCTTGCCTTTATGTGCAATAGATGTCTGGATGCTTAGTGAATCATTCAAATGCGCAGGCTTTAAATAATCAATATTTAGGGATCTCACAGCAAACAGGAAACCGAATTCCTGTTCAAGTTTATCCAGTTCATATCCCCGTTCGCGCAGCCACTCAGTTCTGGCCCGCTCCATAAAACGAAGATAATTAGCATGGTAAACGACTCCACCGGCATCGGTGTCTTCATAATATATACGAACTGGGAAAACAAAATCCGGACTGGTCAAATCTGCCTACCGAAGGGGCTGCATATTAGTAAAAATCCTTCTGAACTATACAGGGATGAGAAGAAAATACCAGTCTTTCAGGATGGTAATAAAAGGGTGAATTCCTGCTGCAATAGAGCTGAAAGAAGATCAAAGCTTTTCATCACAGAGGACGCAGAAACAGATCAGCAACAAGTTAAAAGTTGAAAGCTAAAAGTCGGGACTTTGAACTGCTTTTTACAACAGTTTCCCCTGCTGGGCTTCTGGATTTTTTGAGTCATCCGGATAACTCAGCCCGAAATGCTCCCATGCCAGGCGTGTCGCGACACGACCTCGTGGCGTGCGCATGATAAAACCCTGTTGAATCAGGTAAGGTTCAATGACATCCTCCAGGGTATCCCTTTCTTCGCTTAAAGCTGCTGCGAGATTATCGACACCCACCGGACCGCCATCGAACTTTTGCACAATTGCTGACAGCAATCGCCTGTCCATCTCATCAAAGCCATGCTCATCGACTTCCAGCATATCCAGTGCAGAACAGGAAATCTCCTTATTCAGCCTGCCATCTCCCTTAACTTCGGCGTAGTCGCGCACGCGTCGCAGCAGGCGGTTGGCAATCCTCGGCGTTCCCCGCGAGCGACGGGCAATTTCTGCCACTCCCTCATCATCAGCTTTGACACCCAAAATGCCGCTGGAACGGTGGATGATCTGCTTCAACTGCTTACTGTCATAAAATTCAAGCCGTTGTACGATACCGAAGCGGTCTCGCAATGGTGACGTCAAAAGCCCTGCGCGGGTCGTTGCGCCAATAAGCGTAAAGGGAGGTAGGCTGAGCTTAATTGAACGGGCTGCGGGCCCCTCACCTATCATGATATCGAGCTGATAATCTTCCAGTGCCGGATAGAGAATTTCCTCAATGGCCGGGGACAGACGATGAATTTCATCAATAAACAGTACATCGCCCTGTTCGAGATTGGTCAGCAGGGCCGCCAGATCACCGGCTTTTTCCAGTACCGGGCCGGAAGTCTGGTGCAGTTTTCCTTCCATTTCATTGGAGATGATGTGTGCCAGGGTAGTTTTACCGAGGCCCGGCGGGCCAAACAGCAACACATGATCCAGCGCTTCTTCACGGTTTCGCGCGGCGGTAATAAAAATCTCAAGCTGCTGATGAATATTCGGCTGGCCGACAAACTCGTCGAGTTTTACCGGCCGCAAGGCCTTGTCAAATACCCGCTCGCCACTCTCTTCTTTTGTTTCCGGCGTAATCAGACGGTCGGTTTCTATCATCTTGCGCCTCCAGACATGGCCTGCAGTGCCTGTCTTATCAGAGATTCACTGCTCATCCCCTCACTTCCTTCAGATTGATCTGCCAGTTGGCCAATGGCTTTCTCTGCATCCTTTGCCCGATAACCCAGTGCGGTCAATGCACTTATCGCGTCAGCTCGCATGTCATCGCTGCTGCCGGCAACATCCACGTCGTCATCGGCAGACATGCCGGGCAGCTGCTTGCCGCGTAACTCAAGGATCACTCGCTCTGCAGTCTTGCGACCAATACCCGGTACTTTGGTCAGCCTCACCACATCCTCGCCATTAATACACAGACGAAATTCTTTTACCGACAAACCAGATAATATTGCCAGCCCGACACGTGGTCCGATGCCGCTGATTTTCAGCAAATGGCGAAACAGGTTACGCTGGTTTTCTGTGGAAAAGCCAAATAATAACTGGGCATCCTCACGTACAACCAGATGTGTGTGCAGCATCAATTCCGCGCCTTCCTTTGGCAGGTCGTAGAAGGTTGTCATCGGTGCATCGAGCTCATAGCCAACACCCTGCACGTCTAATATAAGCGCCGGGGGCTGTTTGAACATTAAAATACCGCGCAACTGGCCTATCATGGGCGTGTATTCATTCCCTGCTGTTTACTCATACGATGATTGTGCTCCAGTGTGTGACTATGACAAATCGCACAGGCGAGTGCATCGGCCGCATCTTCCTGAGGCACACCATCAAGTGCGAGTATAGTTCGGACCATGTGCTGCACCTGGGCCTTATCTGCCTGACCGTAGCCGACTACCGACTTCTTTATTTGCAGAGCCGTGTATTCACCTACTGCCAGGTCTTTGCTTACACCCGCAGATATTGCGGCCCCTCTTGCCTGTCCAAGGATGAGAGCCGATCGGGCATTGTGGGAGACAAAAACTTCTTCTATCGCCATAAAATCAGGCCTGGAATTCTTAATCACCTCAGACATCTCTTCAAAGATGGTCCTTAGTCTTGCCGGCAGGGCCTGGTCCTTCATTTTTATGCAGCCACTGGTGACATAGCGCAGTCTGCCATTTTCTATTTCAATTACACCAAAACCAGTAATGCGCGAACCCGGGTCAACTCCAATAACTCTCATCAACTAGCCCCGCCCCTGATCAACCTTCAAAATCATCCGGAAAAGTGGCATTAGAATGTACTTCCTGCACATCGTCCAGATCCTCCAGCGCATCAATCAAACGCATCAGCTTTTCGGCATTTTCGGTATCCAGTGCAGTTTCTATTGAAGCTCGCTCTGTAATTTCTGCATACTCGGCGGACTGCCCCACTTCATCCAGTGCTTTTTTAACATCGTGGAAGGCCTCAGGTGAGGTCAGCACCTCCATCGAGCCATCATCATCTGTCAAGACGTCATCAGCACCGGCTTCCAGCGCCGCATCCATAATCACTTCTTCATCGCTTCCTGCAGGAAAACCAATCACACCCATCTTGCTAAACAAATAGGCTACTGAGCCATCTGTACCCAGGTTTCCGTTGTACTTACTGAAAGCATGGCGTACTTCACTGACAGTGCGATTGTGGTTATCAGTCATGCAATCAACCAGAATCGCTACCCCTGCTGTGCCGTAACCTTCATAACGAACTTCTTCATAATTAACACCTTCCAGATCACCGGTACCACGCTTGACCGCTTTCTCGATGGTGTCTCTTTTCATGTTATTGGTCAGGCCTTTATCAATCGCAGCCCTGAGACGGGGATTAGAATCCGGGTCGCCACCTCCCATGCGTGCGGCAACGGTAATTTCCCGTATGAATTTGGTAAATAACTTGCCGCGCTTGGCGTCCTGAGCACCCTTGCGAAAGCGAATATTGGCCCATTTACTGTGTCCGGCCATTTAAATCTCCTGCATAATTTAGAATGGTTCTGTAATTCATGAAAGTCTATCATATTCCATAGACAGAACATCCCGCATACGCAGGAGAATCAACACAGAAAAGAGAACCTTCTGCACATGGATGAAGGAGATTTTAAGGACCCGATGATATTGCGAATGGAAAAACTGCAGTCTGCTGACTACGCCTGGTTCTCTGTATTGGATTGGGGGCCTGTTCTGCCTTCTTGCTTCATCTCTTCGTACCAGAGATCATGTTGCTCTTTGGCCCAGTTCTCGTCGCAATCGCCACGAGTCATACACTCCAGAGAGCCCTCCATCCCGACCGAAGCGAGGTAGATGTGTATGAACAAAAATGCAACAACAAAGACAGCGGCAAGCCCGTGTATAATATTAGCATTCTGCATGATCTCACGCCCCTGCTGAAAATTCGGGAAATACATCACCAGACCGCTGCCTATCAATACTATGCCGCCCAGAACAACTGCCCAATACCATGACTTCTGCCCGGCATTGATCTTGCCTGAACTGGGGTGCTTCCCACCCAGGTAACCCCCTACCCGCAAAAGCCAGATCATATCAACCTTGCAACGATACAACGCCTCGTGAAAAAATGTAAAGGTCATCACAATCAGGGAAACGATGAATATGGGGCCCATAATGTCGTGTAGCCATTTACTTATCTGAGCCGTTACATGAAAACCCTCCGGACCAAGTAGCGGGATCAGAACAAACCGGCCATAAAGGAGAATTACACCTGTTAATGCCAGCGTCATAAACACAGCTACCATTATCCAGTGAACCCAGCGTTCATAGCGCGAATAGCGCGCTACCCGGACTCCGGATCGCCCAGCCTTGATTCGTATACGTCCGTGCAACAGGAAATAAAGCAACAGGGCGGAGGCGATGCCCGCAAAAACATAGGCGCTGTATGGTATTAGCTTATCTCTACGAAATTCTAACCAGGCCTTACCTGCCGGACTGATAAGTACACCCGTCTCAACACCTTTAACCTGAGAGCTGCCAGTAATAACACCGTCTCGTTGTCTCACTGCACGCCATAAATCTGCACCCGGGTTAGGAACGGAGCCCGCAACAGGTGATGAAACATCTGTATTGACAGCAAATACGTACGGCAGCAAAGGCAAAATCAAAACCAGCAGAACCGTGGCGAGCATCCCCTTTATCATTTGGTGACCGTGGCTGGACTTAGTTGTTGTCATACGCATTTGTCACAGTGCTCCATTTTGTCAGCTGTTCTTGCCCTTGCTCTCTTCTTTGTGAAGAAACGTTATCAGAAAAGATCAGTTCGTCACTTTGCCTTCCAGGTTAGTTTTAGAACCAAAGTTTCTTTGTCGTAGCTGAGCTCCTTTGTCTAGCGCTGCCTGTGCACGATTGACGACACGCTTGCGATAGATTTCTGAAACCATATCGGCATCGCCAGCAAGCAGGGCCTTGGTCGCACACATTTCAGCACAAGCCGGCAACTTGCCTTCTGCTATGCGGTTTGAGCCGTATTTCCTGAATTCCTCACTGCTGCTATCCTCTAATGGCCCGCCTGCACAGAAAGTACATTTATCCATCTTTCCGCGTGATGCAAAAGCGCCATCTGCTGGAAACTGCGGCGCACCAAACGGGCAGGCATAAAAACAGTAACCACAGCCGATGCAGATATCCTTATCATGCAGAACAATGCCGTCGTCTGTTGTGTAGAAACAATCCACCGGACAAACTGCAGCGCAAGGTGCATCCGCGCAGTGCATGCAGGCCACCGATAAAGAGCGCTCGCCGGGTTCTCCATCATTGATGGTGACGACACGTCGTCTGTTGACACCCCAGGGTACCTCATTCACGTTTTTACATGCCGTAACACAACCGTTGCACTCGATACAGCGCTCAGCGTCACAATAAAATTTCATAGCTGCCATTTTGCTTTACTCCCGTTATCAAGCTTTAGTAATTCGGCACAGGGACGCTTTGGACTCCTGCATCTGGGTAACTGAGTCGTAGCCGTAGGTCATCGCCGTATTGCAGGCTTCACCAAGGACAATAGGGTCTGACCCTTCCGGATATTTACTGCGCAGATCCTTGCCTTCGAAATGCCCGGCAAAGTGGAATGGCATGAAAGCCACTCCAGCAGCCACCCTGCGGGTAACCATTGCTTTAACTTTCAGTTTTGCTCCTTCTGCCCCTTCAAGCCACACATCGTCTCCATCCTTGACACCATTATTATTGGCATCGCGCGGGTTCATCTCTACGAACATGTCCTGCTGCAGTTCAGCCAGCCACGGGTTGGATCGGGTTTCATCACCACCGCCTTCGTACTCAACCAGCCGCCCGGACGTCAGGATTATCGGATAATCTTTTGAGTAATCTTTTGCCTGTATCGAACCGTAACGTGTTGGCAAGCGGTAGAAAGACTTGCGGTCCTCATAGGTGGGATATTTCTCGACCAGGTCTCGCCTCGAGGTGTAAAGAGGCTCTCTGTGTATCGGTACCGGGTCAGGGAAGGTCCAGACCACGGTTCTCGCTTTGGCATTGCCAAAGGGAGCACATCCATGTTTGATGGCAACACGCTGGATACCTCCCGACATGTCCGTCTTCCAGTTTTTGCCTTCTGCGGCAGCTTTCTCATCAGTGCTCAGGTCATCCCACCACCCAAGCTTCTTCAACATCTTGTCGGTAAATTCGGGATAACCATCCTTGATGTCCGAGCCTTTGGAATGAAAACTTTCGGCAAGAAGATTAACGCCATCATGCTCTACGCCAAACCGGGCCCTAAACGTTAATCCACCGTCGGCCACCGACTTGCTGCCATCATAGAGATTTGGAGTACCGGGATGCCCCATCTCAGGCGTACCCCAGCATGGCCATGGCAGGCCATAGTATTCCCCGTCACACGGGCCGCCCTCTGCTTTCAGTGAGGTGTAGTCGAAGTTGCCCCAGTTCTGTTGATGCTTCTTCATACGTTCAGGACTCTGTCCTGAATAGCCTATTGTCCACATGCCCCTATTGAATTCCCGGGTAATATCTTCAATTACCGGTTCATCATTTTTCACTTCAATGTTCTTGCACAGCTGCTCAGCCAGGCCAAGTTTGTTGGCCAGTTTGTACATTATGGTGTGGTCCGGCAAGGATTCAAATAATGGTTCTATAACCTTGTCGCGCCATTGCAAAGAACGATTAGAAGCCGTCACCGAACCATAGGTTTCAAATTGTGTGCATGCTGGCAGCAGGTAGACGCCATCGGTGCGGTCGTGCATGACGGCAGAAGCGGTTGGATAGGGATCGATGATGACCAATGTATCGAGCTTCTCCATCGCCTCTTTCATTTCTTTGCCGCGGGTTTGGCTGTTCGGCGCATGCCCCCAGAAAATCATGGCACGAATATTGTCTTTCTGGGCAATGTTTTCCTTATCTTCGAGAACCCCATCTATCCAGCGTGATACCGGGATACCCTTGGTGTGCATGGCAGTAACATCCTTGCCTTTGCTTTGTTCATAGCTGGCTGGATCAAACTGACCCTTGAGCCATTCCACATCGAGGCCCCACACCCCGGCCCAATGCTTCCAGGCACCACTGGACAAACCATAGTATCCAGGCAGTGAATGGGACAATATGCAGAAGTCTGTGGCACCCTGAACATTGTCATGGCCGCGGAAAATATTGGTTCCGCCACCGGAAACGCCCATATTGCCCAGCGCCAGCTGGAAGGTACAGTAGGCACGGGTATTATTATTACCAATCGTGTGCTGGGTACCACCCATACACCAGATAAAGGTTCCCGGGCGGTTGTCAGCCATGGCCTTGGTTGCCGCACGCACTTCGGCCTCTCCTACGCCAGCAACCCGTTCGACTTCATCGGGGGTCCATTTGGCCACCTCTTTCTTCACCTCTTCCATGCCATAAACACGCTGGCGGATGAACTCCTTATCTTCCCAGCCATTCTCGAAGATATGCCATAACATTCCCCAGATCACAGGCACGTCCGTACCAGGACGGATGCGCAGGAAATGATCAGCATGCGCGGCCGTACGAGTAAAGCGCGGATCGATGACAACGAGCGGCGCGTTGTTTTCTTCTTTGCCCTTGAATACATGCTGCAATGATACCGGGTGCGCTTCTGCCGGATTTGCACCAATCATCAGGATAGATTTTGAATTGTGAATATCGTTGTAAGAGTTAGTCATGGCACCGTAGCCCCATGTATTGGCCACCCCGGCTACCGTGGTGGAATGACAGATGCGTGCCTGGTGGTCGACGTTATTGGTACCCCAGACGGCGGCAAGCTTCCTGAATAAATAGGCCTGTTCATTGTTGAACTTGGCCGATCCCAGCCAGTAAACAGAATCAGGGCCGGATTGTTCACGGCTCTGCAGTATCTTGTCACCGACTTCATCGATGGCCTGCTCCCAGGAGATTTTGGTCCACTTGCCATTGACCCGCTTGGTTGGATATTTCAGACGGCGCTCACCGTGTCCGTGCTCACGTACAGCAGCACCTTTAGCGCAATGCCCACCGTGATTGAAGGGATGGTCGAAAGCTGGTTCCTGCCCGGTCCACACACCATTCTGCACTTCCGCCAGTATGCCGCAGCCTACTGAGCAGTGTGTACAGATTGTTTTGATCTCATTAGTATTGCCACCCGCTTCTGTGCCAGTACTGGCCCGGGCCTTCTTCATCATCCCGGGTGTTAAGGTAGTGGCAAGTGCTGCACCACCCGCCATCAAGCCAGAGTTGCGCAGAAATCCACGTCGAGACACCGCCAGGCCTCCACCTGCAGATGTAGCCGAGTGGTTGTTCCTGTTTTGCATCATCTGATCAGACGTTTTCGTCAGTTTCATTACTCTTCTCCTGTTACCGTATACGTATTTATTCAGCGGCTGTTTTGTAGTAGGCCGAGATATGCGCCGTCATACGGTAGCCCTCAGATTTTTTCTTTTCTTGCTCTATTTCCGTCAGGGTGAGTGCAGAACCTGGCGATGTGGCCACCATGGCGGCACCTGCACCAGCTGTAGCACTGTCACGCAGAAACTTCCTGCGGCTAGTTCGTTTCGTTTCTTGCTTTTTCATTCCGTTTCCTCCTGACAGGAAAGATCATCGATTAATTCTGTACCTGCAATTGAGTGGCTAAAGTCACCCATCTAATAAATAACTTTTCTCAATGCTCATGAACGCTGTGCCAAATCGTGCAACCGCCCTGTAGAACACGGCATTTTTAGCAACGGCCAGGTCGGCAAAGAACTCCTGCCCCCAGCTATCGACATGTTTTGCAAAAAAATCCCGCTGCACAGCAGTGCTAGCACCATCTTGAATAAGCATAAGCATCACTTCACAAAGTGCTGAAATATGATCTTCAGGCTCATGCACATCCACCTCACGTTCGAAGCCCAGCTGATCAAGATCATCGCGTAAATCTCCCAATGGTTTCTCCATCAGAAAACCAGTGAGGTAATACGACCCGTAAGGAAGCAGTTCGCCTCGCCCAATGCCAACGAACAAGTTATGAAATTCTTCTGCGATGGTTTGCTCTGCACATTTCGCTGCGGCAAGCCCCAGCAGAGACATCGAAACAGCCATTTCATCACCGCCATCATCGACTTCGGAGAAACCGGAAACCTGGTTCATCAACACGTGGTCTGGCGCGGACCGTAACAGGGCAGCCAGCATGCCGTAGGCTGCCGCACGATATTGCTGCTCTTGCGCGATGGGGTTTTCATTCCAGCCGGCCATTACCTGATTACTATCGGCATCACCTGCCAAAACTTGTGTCTGGGGCATTCAGAATTCTCCTTTTTAAGTTATTTAGTGCAATAAGCGCGCCAGTATCTAAATGAAAATAATGACCAAAATGGAATAAAAGTCCGCTTCATATTCGAATTTAAGACTTAATGGGTAATTCGACCCTGCTGAAGGCCCTTTTCCATCATCCCGGGATCCTGGATCACATCCACTACGCGACAATCCTCACACATCATCAGGCGCTGTTTCGCTCGCTCGTCGGTAAACATCCAGTGCCCGCTGAGCTTTTCCATCATGTTGTCGATGACTGACTTTGTTGCAAAGGCCTTACCGCAGGACACGCAGCAAAAAGGTGGCTCTTCGTATAATGACCTGCTGTGGCTACGCTGTTCACGCTCGAACAGCATGCGTGGAGAAATTGAGATAGCACCTTCAGGACAGGTGCAAGTGCACATTCCGCATTGCAGACACAATGACTCGATGAACAAAACCTGTGGCACATCCTGTCCATTCTGCAAGGCCTTACCGGGACAGGCGCTGACGCAGGACATGCACAAGGTGCAGGTTGAGGCATTGATTATGGCCTCGCCGAAAGCTGCTCCAGGCGTAAGTGTCGCCATAAGCGGCGGCTGCTTATCTGCGGATGCCAAAGCCTGCTCATATAAAACATCAATAGCCATGTAGGCGGTCTGCCGCTTGTTGCCGCTGCCGGCAAATGTAGCCGGCTTCAGTTCTGGCATCTCAGGCTCGCAGGCACGTGCAAAATTGTGACTATCAATAAGGCGAATGGCATCTGCAGAGTAGCCCAGGCCGCCCAGAATTTCTGTGCAGGTCAGGAGTTGTCTCTTTAATTCTTTGCGGACCTGGTCTGGCACCCTGTCATCATCCAGCAACAACACCGTTCTGGCACCATAGGCTAACGCCGACATCCAGATTTCAATACCGACACTGGCCAGTTCTTCAATGAAGACTGGCAATACATTACTCGCGTATGAGGTCGGCATTTCTGTTTCAGCGGCATGAAATACCACTATTGCATCCTGCCCGCCCTCTTCGCTATACACCTTCAGCAAACGCCGTATTAATGTAAGTGTGTCATCAGCAGAGGGGTAAACATAACGAATTGCCCCACTCGGACAGGCACTGGCACAGGCGCCACCTCCCTGGCAAAGGTTAGGGTTTACTGCTATAGATTCCCGAAGACTGCTTATCGCATCTGCAGGGCAGACATCAATGCAACGTCTGCAGGCGGTGAGACCTGAACGCCCATGGGCACATATTGACGCGTCATATTCAAAATATTTTGGCTTCTCAAACGTCCCTGTCATCTGCCCCAGTTCATCTATGGCAGACTGCATAGCAGACTCTGTCGGCGCACAATCCATATAGCCAGGCGGTTTTAGTGGCATCGATAACAATGCAGTATCACTGAGATCAAGCACCAGATCTGCCCTTACGATTTCGACCTCATCTGGACTTTCTGCTTTCAGGGTTATCAGGAAATTTCCAAGATAACCCTCGACCTGAACATCTCGTTGATGAATGCGAGTGCATGTAAAACCCGCTGAGCTGCTATCGTCGGAAAGAATAAGGTGTGGTTTCAGTACACTTCTCATCTTTGATGCTGCCTTGCAGGCACTCACATCACCAATGACCGCAACCACACCGGATGAAGCATAAGTAACAAGGCTAGTTGGCTCTATAACCAGCCCGGACAAAGCAGCCAGGGCAACATCTCGCGCAAAGCTGTTTAACTTTTCATCTGTCATTGTTGGCATACAGGTTCTCTCCAGAATCTTCTTTCCCGTTAAATTGCTCTTTCTCGACTAGCTGTTCATCCGGCCCGGTACTAGCCTCAACATCGATGGACAGTTCTGAAATATCTTCGGATGGTGGCTCTTCGTACACATCGGTTACGCTGTCCTGATCATCATCACTTGCTTCGACCAGTTCTTCGTCGTTAACATCTTTCAAACGCGCAATCTGGCGCCGCATTTCAGCTGTAACCACATCGCCTAGCTTGGCGAACTGAGTAAAGTCATCATCATAGTCATCGAGTCCATCGCGGATATTAAACATGCTGCCGCGAAACAACTGTCGCAGCGCTAGCGTGCGTAGTCCTTCACTGACTTTTGGTGACATGAAACCGCTGTAGTCGGAGTCTTCATCCAGAGTTTCCAATGCAGGCATATCACTGTCTTCAGGTAAATCCTCTTCAGCTTCCTCAAGCACAACTGGAATGGCCAGTGCTTCCATACCTATCACCGGGTCCGCCGGGTCAGCATTGGCTTCATGTTTACGCCTGGACCAACGCGTTAGCAGCCCCTCGTCCTCGATAGCCTTCTTATCTGTTTCACTTTCTCCAATTGTCATTGGCTCACCTGTCCACGGCCTGCGTTTTTCCAGTTTTTGCGTTTACGCCTGACACGCTTTTCCGGTGCATAGTTCAGCAGCACAAATTGTTCGACCCAGCGATACAACTCAGGTGGAACTGACGTCGTGAAGACAGTATCTTCACATTCAAGGTAGGCGTTTGCTTCATCAAAGCTAAGCGAGACAATATAAGGTATCGGGATCTCATTGCTATCATTTCGGGCAATCACATAACAGCCCGGCTCAGGTGACTTCAGATTGTGGTAGTAACTCTCACATTCATCTTTATGCAGCGTAAGACTGAAGCCGTTGTATAGAAGTTGCTTCATACCATTTTGTTCAATCAGTACTTTTGCTGATTGTTTTGATACGTCATTTCCATATTGCCCGACAGTTACCCCGACAACTGACCATTCTTCATCGATCCATCTACTGGCAGATGGACGAGACTCCATAACGACAGATACGGCCATAGACAACGGGATCTTTATATCGGTTACATCCAGGGAAACTGAGACTGTCATTTCCTGCCTTAATATTGAATTAATTTAATTGAGGTTCTATACAGTCACAGCAATTTGCGTGCCAGCCATTCAATACTGCATATCTGCATTCATTACTGGAAAACGCCGATGAACCGGGCATATATCTGGAACAAAATGACCCAGCAAACAAAACAACGAGGTCAACTTGTCTCAATTTAACGGGCCATTCACCCTGTTTTTTCAGATTTTTCTTTCATGTATTGTTGCCAATGATGGTTTGGCGTTTATGGAACATATCTTGCTAAGGAATGTAGACAGACCTTGTAGTCAAACTATTTGAAACCTCCAAAATAACGCAGGCATTTGATGACGATCAAAACTCACAACACAACACAACTCATAGATAGATTCGGCAGAAAAATAAAATACCTGCGCATCTCTGTCACTGACCGTTGCGATCTGCGCTGTGTTTACTGCATGTCCGAAGACATGCAGTTCGTACCGCGTGCTCAATTACTGACTCTTGAAGAAGTGTCGCGTGTCGGCCGGATTTTTGCCGGATTAGGCGTAAACAGGATACGCATTACCGGCGGCGAACCCCTGACACGTCAGAACGTTATCGAGGTATTCAGGCAACTGGGTAAACTGGATAAAATTAGTGATCTGACACTGACGACGAATGGTACCCAGCTAAGCAGATTTGCAGTCGACCTGCGCAGAGCAGGCGTTACACGCATCAACATCTCACTGGATACCTTGCAGGAAGAGCGGTTCAGCCAGATCACGCGAACGGGAAAATTGTATCGCACCATGGCCGGTATCGATGCCGCACTGGATGCCGGATTTGAACGCATCAAACTCAACTCAGTCATCCTCAGGAACCGCAATCATGATGAAATTATTAACCTGGTAGAATTCGCTCACACACGAGGCATGGACATCAGCTTCATCGAAGAAATGCCGCTTGGTATCATCGGTGACCACGACCGTGCTGAAACCCATATCTCCAGTGATGATATTCTTGATATTCTAAGGCAAAGACATGAGTTGATACCGACCACAGATAAAACAGGTGGCCCTTCACGCTACTACAGACGCACAGATAATGGCGCAAGAATTGGATTCATATCACCACACAGTCACAACTTCTGCGATGACTGCAATCGTGTCCGTCTGACGGCAGAAGGCCGCTTGCTGCTCTGCCTGGGCCAGGAGCACTCGGTTGACCTGCGACGAGTCGTCAGGGCCCATCCAGCAGATGATAGTCCTGTGCGTGAAGCTATTATCGCCGCCATGGACATCAAACCCCGCGGACATGACTTTGACCTGACCAGCCAGCCTGTCATCCTGCGACACATGAACTCTACCGGCGGCTAAACGCAAACTGCAATGACTGTCGCTCAAACAGATTTAAACGACAACGGTCTGCAAATGACCAGCGCCGGACTACAGGCATCAACAAGCACCACTGCCATCGATGAATATGGTCTGGCACGGGAAGGGCATATAGCCGCTGAACGGGCATTGACCGTATACCTCGACAAAAAAGAAATCATCACCCTGATGACCCTCGGCACACAACCTGAACTACTGGTACTGGGATGGCTGCGAAACCAGAGACTGGTACCTGAACTCTCTCACATCAAGGCCATACAGGTAGACTGGGAAACAGAATCTGCTGTCATTACTACTTACAATGGCGTTAAAGATCTGGATGTAAAACTGGGCCGACGCACCGTCACTACCGGCTGTGGTCAGGGCACGGTATTCGGTGGCTTATTGGATGACCTGGACAAGATAAGCCTGCCTCAGGTCAGGACGCGCCAGTCAACAATTTACAATCTCCTCAACACACTGAGTGAACATAACGAAGTATATAAGCAGGCAGGAGCAGTACATGGCTGCGCATTATGTCAGGGCCACCGTATGCTTCACTTTGTTGAGGATGTTGGTCGTCATAATGCTGTTGATGCGATCGCCGGGCAGATGTGGCTTAACGATACACATGGACATGACAAGCTTTTCTACACCACAGGCAGATTGACTTCCGAAATGGTCATCAAGGTTGCACAGATGGGTATACCCGTATTGCTCTCCCGTTCAGGCGTCACCGAGATGGGTCGGACACTGGCTGAAAAAATTGGCGTCACTCTGATTGCACGCGCCAAAGGGAGGCACTTTCTGATTTACCATGGCGATGATCAGATTGACTTCGATGCAATTCCAGAGAGGCCGGGGAAACCTCGCCAGCACTCCGAACAGCAGAGAGTCAGCTAGATGTCAGCGGTACTACGCCCGCAGGCGGATGTCTTCATGAGCGTCAAACAGGTAGCCGAGTACCTGCACCTCAACGAGAAGAAGGTCTATGCTCTGGTAAATGAGGGAACTATTCCGGCAACAAAGGTAACCGGCAAATGGATGTTCCCAAGGGAACTGATTGACCGCTGGATGCTTGATTCTTCACATGGAGGCCTGCTGACAGACCGGCTGGTCATCGCCGGGAGTGACGATCCTCTGCTCTACCGTATTATCACTGAATTTGCCCGTGACACCGGGGCGCACGCATTGATCAGCTACACGGCGACGGGGACGCGACTGGGTCTCGACCTGCTGCAATCGCAACGCGCCGATGCCTGCGGCATACACTGGGGCCCGGCAAACGAGAGCCGCACCCGTCATCCCGCACTGCTGCGCCAGTATGCACAACATCACAGCTGGGTGCTTATTCGTGCATTTCGCCGTGAACAAGGCCTGATTGTCAGTCCTCCTGTTCTCAACTACACGCAGGAGATCGACAAATTATTTGACCGGCAGTTCCGCTGGGCGCTGCGCCAGAATGGTGCTGGCGCGCAGCGCTACCTGATGGAAATACTTGGCAAGTATGGCCTGAATGCCAGCTCGCTGAAATCGGAAGTGACTGCCCTGTCGGAACGTGAAGCCGCCGCCGCCATTGCAATGGATCTCGCTGACGTGGCACCGGGTGCACGATCAGTCGCTGCGGAGTTCGGCCTCGGCTTCATCTCCTTTGGCTGGGAATCCTTTGACTTCGTGCTGCCACGACCGATCTGGTTCAGGCGTCTGTTCCAGGATCTGATCACCCGCCTGCGCACTGGCCAAAGTCTGGAACTGGCTGCAGAACTTACCGGCTACGATTTAACCGACTGTGGCCAGCTGCTATGGGGTGATGACTGAAAGCTTCAGTTAGGTTGAGAAGTGTTTAACAGTCTAGCCGGCTTATAATAGTTTTCTGCACAGCGGCCACCAAAAAGCATTAGCTAATATTAGGATACCTCAAGTTATTTCTGAACGAAGTAGATTGTGATCTATAATATTCAGATTAGAGGCGAAAAGTGCACGGCCGCCCAATGACGTCCTGTCAACGCAGCACTAATACAAGCATGTACTTCGTAATAGCTAGCGATTGCGAAGATTTTGACCGGAGGAAATGCCCGTGATGCAACGAAAAAGCGGGATGTTTTAGATCGTGAGATACGAGTTCATAAACTGATCAGAGGTTCCTTAGGCAATGCCTGAGCACCTGGTAATTCTCAGAAGCATTCAATAATGAACCCATTTTAAAATGACGGATTTCGGCATCGAGTTCAACTGATCAACGCAACATTCTAAACATTAGTACATGCTTTATATAATATGACCATTCATCAAGCATGAGAAAGGGCATTTCAGGAAGCACGAAGGTAGTCAGGAATTCCGGGACAATTCTAAGGAGCATGCATGTCCGTTATAAAAGAGAAAATAATCCGATTATCACCGAAATCTCTACTGGATGTTTACAGCTATTTTAAATGGATCTATAGAGCTAATTCACATGAATCTGTATATTTTTATACATTCCACAAATGTGCCAGCAGCTTATTTAGTACCTATGTGCTGAGGAATATAGTCGGCTTGCGCCATATAGATTTTGCTAATGCGATCTACAGAGGAAGAAAAATTGGTCAGATAGAGTTTAAAGATAAGGGTTACATATACGGTCCCATACGCCTTTCTTCAGATACTAAGATATATAATATGCTGGTAAAACCCACATCTGACATTAACTTTATAAAGGATAAGGTCGCAATTTTTTTGCTGCGAGATCCCCGAGATATCCTGGTTTCAAGTTACTATTCTTTTGGTTTTTCTCATGGAATTTCCGAAGTTGAGGAAATAAAAAACGAGCAAAATGAGCAGCGAACGAAAATCCAACGCAGGACTTTGGACGAATTTGCTCTACAGCGTTCACACGAAATACTACGTAATTTCGAAAAAATTGACAGGCTTATTCAGGCATATGATCGAAGCACTGTTCTTAAATATGAAGATATGATTGAGAACTGGGATAGCTTTGCCAGAGACCTCACCAAATATATAGAAATTAAACCAGCGGTTCTTAAGCAGGTGTACAGCAAATCCAGGCCTCGGGAGCAGGAAGATAAAACAGCGCAAAAGCGCTCTGGTAAGGCAGGGGGATTCAAGGACAAATTAAGCCGAGAGACAATAGCTAATCTTAACGTCACGTTTAAACCGATTCTAGAGCGTTTTAATTACGACACATAATTAGATAAATCCAGCCGACCTTGTTCGCCAGTGGCTGATTTCCAACTTATACTAATTCCGAAATTGGCCCTGGCTGTGTGAAAACTCAATAATGTTTAGCTGGCTGGACCCGGGCGACACTTTTTATGACTAAATGGCATTAAAATAGCTAGACAACCCCACATTTATGCCATTATTAAAGTAAATCTGCGGCGTTTCCCCACAATGCATTCAGGTTTAGTGTTTTCACACAGCCTCAAACCGAAGCAGTACTATATCTTTCTGTTTCGAAAGATGAAAAAATAAAGGGGTCGGGGTAGTTTTCAGCTGCAATTTCTTGCAGTGGCTGTCTCCGCTTCTTAGAAAAAGGTGATTTATGAGTGAGCAACCGAAAACCAGACCCAAAATTCCTGATGGCAAGACGCTCTATCTGACAACCCATCAGAATGAGGCTAATGAAAAGGGTTTCGTTGGGTATAAAACTATTTGGGAACCGTTTCATAAAGAGGCCAAATACACCATCCCAAAACGGCCGTAAACCACCCGGCTGCGCGAACCCAAAGGTCGCGCGGCCACAAAATCTGGGTTTAATCTGCGATAGTGTTTTTCATAAATATCTGCTTCGATCAGTTGAACCCATACACTAAAAGGCCTATTGCCAATGATACCTGGAATCACATTAAGCCTGTGCCGATTAAAGAACTAATTCCAGTGAGTTCAAAACGCATGGTCATATACAGCTATGAGCGTCATCATCGCTGATCCATGAATGTCGGCTTCGGCACCAGAGTGTGTGAAAACCCAGAATAAAAATCCCGTGGAAAACGCCAGCCTGATTACCTGTACACTGGTGTGAGTGTGGGGTGATCAATCAATTGTTGGTGCTGTTTTATGTGAAAATCAATCACCAGCATATCTCCGGTATTCGCTGTTGACTGAAAAATGGCATCAGCAGACACATCGTGCACTCCCTGATCTAATTCAGGAAATGTAAAAAATATGCTGACTGCTGCAACAATCCGGTCTATGAAACTTGCCGCCTGGAAACTTCACTATCATTCTCACTTGCATGCAGTTGCTCAATAATGGTTTCTTCATCTTCAACCAGTTCAGGTTTTGTGAGTAACCATACGGTAAAACACGACCCCTCACCAGATGTCGACTGCACAGTAATATCTCCGCCGTAACGCCTTATTAAGCTATAGCTCACTGACAGCCCAAGACCCGTACCTTCACCCTGACCTTTGGTACTGTAAAAAGGGTTGAATACCTTGTTCATTTCCTCATTGCCCATACCCGGGCCATTGTCCTCTACACTGATAGTAACGCCTTTATCCTCCCAGTTGCGGGTAGATATATTTATCCAGCCATTACCTGATCCAGCAGCATGTATCGCATTGACGACTATATTGACAACTACCTGTTTCAGCTCCTGCTGATTGACATGAATATGTCGATCAGCATGCAGTTCCAGTCTGATTTCAAAGCTGGACTCTTTCTGATAGTGACGGATCAGCTTCAAGGTCTGATGAATCAGCTCGTTGACATCGACATCAGACATATAGCCTGCATACTCATCTGGACGGGCATATTGCAATAAGTTATCTATGATCTCTTTGATCCGGTAAATCTGATCAACGATAAGGCCGATCTCTTCCTGAACTGGTTCAATGGCTGGTCCAAGTTCATCTATCAATACATCAAGATTACCCAACATGACTGCTGTCGGGTTATTAATCTCATGTGCGACGCCGGCAGTTAGTTCACCGAGGGCGGCGAGCTTCTCGGCATTGACCAGGCGTTCCCGGGTCTCCTGCAATACGCCGATAGTACGTTGCAGATCCTCATTTTTCTGCAGCAATTCTGTCGTACGCTCCTGAACTTTATGGTCCAGCTGGTCTGCAGCCGCCTGGATTTCCTGATTGTGCTCATGTAGCAGCTCGAGCATGCTATCAAATTCCCTTGCCAACTCACCAATTTCATCCCGCGATGTCACTGTTCCAATACGGCGTACAACACCCTTTCTAGTTGCATGCACGACATCGCTCATTGCCTCGATAGGCTTGAAAATAGATTTAGCCCCCCAGATCGCCAGCCATGATGAAATGGCCATCAGCAACAGAAACATCAACACAAATAATGCCAAAGCCTGCCACAGCGCTACACGAAACGGGGTTTCCAGGAATCCGGCGTACAGCATGCCCACGCGTTTTCCATCTATGTCGATGACCGGTTCATAGGACGAGATATACCAGTCGTTTACAACGAAAGCACGATCAATCCATGTCTTGCCCTGATCGAGTACCTGTGTGCGAACTTCATCCGAAACACGTGTGCCTAGCGCACGCTGTCCCGGCTTTCGTGGAACGTTCGTTGATATACGCACGTCATCGAGGAAAACAGTAACGGTACCAATACTACCTTCTGGCAGACTTCCTGGCCCGTATACAAGATCACGTATAGCATCAACGAACCTAAAGTTCCCATTCAGCAGCACTCCGCCATCAAGAATAGCCACCAGTTCACCACGTGAATTTTTAACAGGATAGAGTGCGCGTATCATCATGGCACGATCCTCTATTGTGCGATCTGTTGGGCGCGCGTGAGGGGTTTCTATCAGAGTTAGTTCAACAGTGTTTGCCAGCGTTTCGCTTTCTCTACGTAATTCTTCTGAACTGAAAATCTCCACACCGACCGCAGGCTGACCCTTTGCTGCCTTGTGCAATGAGGATGAAGAACGTAAGGTGGCATGGCCTTTCCCATTCTTCGAATAGAGAGGCACTCCGCCCTGTCCGACCACATGCAAATAACTAAAACCCGCTGATTTCTTAACTGTATTCAGCTGGTTCTCTATTGACTGCTTGTTGTTTTTTTCCAGCGCTGTCCTGAAAAAGTAAGACTCTGCCAGGCTGCTCAATCTGTTAAGGTAGTCCTGCTGCATACGAATGAATACATCATCGGCAACCCTGAGGTCGGTATTGACCTTTAAGTAGAGTTGATCATAAGTGAGTGTAGCGCCCCAGTAGACCGCAATAACCAGTGCCACTGGCATAAGGAGAAGAATGGGGAAAAGTACCAGGGCCAGCAGCTTGTAGCGGACCGTACCTCGAACCGCCCCTATCAGTCTAGTAGCAACATCCACAGGAGGTTTAGTCGGTCAAACGCCAGACCTGTACTTTTCTTTCAAGTGTCTTGCGCGAGACACCAAGATGTCTCGCAGCGGCAGACTTGTTGCCACCTTCCATATCCAGTACTTTCAGAATATGACGTTTCTCAACGGCTTCCAGCAGTAGCTCTGTGGCCTCATCTTCACAATTGGCTACATCACCGTCACCGGGAAGACTTCTCAGGCATTCCTGAGGACTCTGGTCGAGTAGCAGGCAGCGCTCTATCACATTCTTCAACTCTCGAACATTACCCGGCCAGTTGTAACTCCGTAGTTGTGCCAACTCGCGACCACCCATTTCATGTGGTTCTACCCCCATATCGGTCGACAGGTTTTGCATAAAATACTCAACCAGATCAGGGATATCATCGAGACGCTCTCGCAGGGTTGGTAAGCGCACGGTCACGACATTCAGTCGATAGAACAGATCCTGACGAAAATTACCCTTTTCCACTTCTTCAGCCAGGTTCCGGTTGGTTGCGGCAATGATTCGTACATCGACTGGCACCTCATGGTTGGAACCGACCGGCCTGATGGAATGTTCCTCCAGAACACGCAGCAGATGTATCTGCATGGGTAATGGCATTTCCCCAATTTCATCGAGAAACAAAGTGCCATTATTGGCATAGGTAAATAAACCATCACGCGCCTGGTGGGCGCCGGTAAAGGCGCCTTTTACATGACCGAACAGCTCACTTTCCATCAATTCTGAGGTGATTGCACCACAATTAACAGGCACGAAGCTTCCGCTGCGACCACTCCATTGATGAACGGCTCGGGCAGCGAGTTCTTTTCCCGTTCCCGATTCTCCTTCAATAAGTACAGTAGTCGGCATAGGTGCTATGCGCTTGATAACGCCACACATACTTTTCATGGTTTCACATTGACCGACCATGCCACTGTCATAGAACTGGTCGACCTGTCGCCGTAATACAACATTCTCGCGTTGTATCTGCTGGCGTTCTAGACAACGCTCAACAGAGGCCATGATCTGTTCCATACGAAAGGGCTTGAGAATGAAATCAGCGGCTCCGGCACGCAACGCATCAATCGCCGTTTCAACATTCGCATGCGCGGTGATAAAAATCACCGCTGTAGTACTGCCCTGCGCACGCATTTTCGTCACCCATTCCACACCGGAACAACCGGGTAATCGTATATCGGCAATAATCAGGTCGAAATTACATCGCTCAGTGAGGGCTTCTGCTGTGCTTATATCTTCGGCCAGTTCAACCAGGCCAAAGCGTTTTTCCATACCTTTCTGCAGAAAACTTCGAATGCCCGGCTCATCGTCGATAATTAGCAGGGATTTCTGTTTCAGTGATAGCGATGAGGATTTGCTGCCATTCGAGTGTCGTTGTTGACTGAAATCTTCATTCTTTAGAGCATATTCGGCCATAAATCTGAATCCTGGGTAGCATTTAACAGGGAAAATTCTTATCGATTCTCCTCTAATCATTGACAGCAACATAACACAAATATCACATCAGGCAACAAAATGGACGAAATGAACCAATAGAGAGTCCGTGATTGCGACATTATTTCCCATGCATAAATTTTCTCTTCGGCCTTACTCAGTAGCTATTTGATTCAGGCCTGCAATCGCCGGCCCTGCACCTTTGATAACAGCTGGCACTATTCTTGCTTTTATCTTAATTAATAACTCACAGAAGGACAGTTACCAGTATGCCTGCACTCAAATTGTTTAAATTTATATCCCTGTTTTTTTACTTATTCGTTTTTATTATGGCGTTGCCAGCACAAGCCGGCGATAAAACCCTGCTACGTCTTGCCACCACGACCAGTACAGAGAATTCCGGTCTGTTACAACACCTCCTGCAAGCGTTTGAACGTGACACGGGAATCCGGGTTCATACCATAGCAGTCGGTACGGGTAAGGCACTTCGAATGGGGCGTGACGGCGATGTCGATGTGGTGCTTGTCCATGCTCCGGCAGCTGAACAGGCATTCATTGAAGCTGGATATGGCCTGGAACGTCATGATGTCATGTACAACGATTTCATTCTCGTCGGCCCGACAGAGGACCCTGCATCAGTCAAGCAAAGCCAGAGCGCCAGTGATGCCCTGGCAAGAATTGCAGGCAATGCGTCCATATTTATCTCCAGAGGCGATGATTCAGGAACCAATAAAAAGGAGCTCAAGCTGTGGAGTGATGCCGCTATCAAGCCAGAGGGCAGCTGGTACAGGGAAGCAGGCCAGGGTATGGGTAAGGTCCTGCAAATGGCCGGCGAATTATCTTCCTACACACTAACCGACCGGGGCACATGGCTGGCATATCGCAGCAAATCACCACTGCAAGTCGTTTTTCAGGGCGATCCAGCACTGTATAACCCGTATGGCATCATTGCCGTAAATCCAGCGCATTTTCCAGATATTAACCATGCAGGCGCTAAGGCTCTAATCAACTGGATTACTTCACCATCGGGTCAGCGACTGATAGGCAACTATACCATTGGAGGAACACAGTCGTTTACTCCATCCGCTAATTCTGGCCAGTTTGCAATGGGCCATGAACCAGCCAGTCAGGCACACTGAGCAGCATTACCTTCACCATGGACTCTCTCAACAATGCTACTTTCGAGGCCCTTCAGCTACTGGCAAGCGGTAACAGTGAACTTTGGAATATCATAGGCATTTCATTCAAGGTTTCGACCACTGCAATCATGATTGCCACCCCGCCTTCCCTGCTACTGGCATTTCTTCTCGCCTATGGGAATTTTCCTGGTCGTCGACTATTGATCTCCGTGTTCAGCACACTGCTATCCATACCTGCAGTAGTGGTGGGGCTGACACTATATCTGATGCTTTCCCGACAGGGACCGTTGGGAGACCTGAAACTGTTGTTCACGCAAAGCGCCATGGTGATTGGCCAGATAGTTTTATGTGTTCCTATACTTGTCGCCATGTGCCACTCTGCATTACAGGCTGCTGACCGGCGCGCATGGGAGACTGCACGAACACTTGGAGCCGGGCCAGTAAGAGCCGTTCTAACCGTCATGCACGAGGTTCGATTCGGATTGTTTGCTGCACTGCTGGCCGCTTACGGGCGTATCATCGCAGAAGTCGGCGCCTCAATGATGCTGGGGGGCAACATCCTCAACGCCACTCGTAACATACCTACAGCTATCGCCCTGGAAACCAGCAAGGGCGAGTTTTCTCAGGGTATTGCACTGGGAATAGTGCTGCTGATACTGGCATTTATACTCAATGGACTACTTCATTATTTCCAGGGCAAGGGTCGATTCGCAACATGACAGCTATGATCAATATTCAGTTCAAAGGGATTGCCAAACGCTACCGCCGACGAACAATTCTTGATGGTATCGACATCTCCCTTCAAGCTAGCCAGTGCACCCTTCTCTGTGGCGCAAATGGCGCTGGCAAAACCACTCTATTGAAAATTATGGCGGGCCTGGTGAAACCGGATTCCGGGACACTGAACACAGGTCTTGGTGAGATGAAATGGCGTCGTTGCATAAAAGCACTGAAAGAGAAAGCCATGTATATGCACCAGCATCCCTACATGTTTGATGCCAGTGTGAGACGAAATATTGCCTATGCGCTACCGCCCATGCTAAGCCGCGAAGACAGGGACAGACGTATTTACGCGGCACTGGCCTGGGCAAACCTGGAGCCCCTTGCCACCGCCTCGGCGACAATCCTGTCAGGTGGAGAAGTGCAGCGCGTTGCACTGGCCAGGGCATGGTTGCGATCTCCTTCAGTTCTACTGCTGGACGAACCCACAACCAACATGGACCATGATGCCCGTTTACGCACACATAATTTGTTGCGGCAGTTAAAAGACCAGGGTATGGCCATCGTTATTTCCAGTCATGATGCGCTACAATTTCAGTCGCTCGCATGCAGACATCTGCTGCTGAAAGATGGCAAAATATCACCTGTAAATATAACCACACAGGCAGAAAATGTTTCTGCCTTTCCTATCGACCCGCTTCATCAACATCAACAAGCATGAAACCTCCTGATAAAGAAAACATCACTGCAGTTATTCTGGCGGGCGGTCGCGGTAGTCGTCTCGGCGGTCAGGACAAGGGTCTGCTGAGACTCAATGGCAAACCATTGATTGAGCATGTCCTCGATGCCATCACACCACAGGTTAAGACTGTCATCATAAGCGCAAATCGCAATCATCAAATCTATGCCGACTATGGTTACCCGGTCGTCAGTGATGATATGACAGATTTCCAGGGGCCATTGGCTGGTTTTGCCGCTGCACTCTCAGCATGCGATACTGATTACATCATGCCCCTGCCCTGTGATGGTCCATCTGTCCCTGCTGATCTTGCTGTTAGATTATCTAAGGCTATTACTGATAATGAAGCCGAATTAGCTGTCGCACATGATGGTCAACGTATGCAGCCAGTATACGCATTGATACCACGCTCCTTGCTTGGCAACCTGCTGGCATTTCTCGATGCAGGTGATCGCAAGATAGACCTCTGGTATGCACAACATAAAGTCGCGCTGGCAGATTTTTCCGACGTTCTGGAAAGCTTCTTCAATATCAACACTGAAAAGGATCACCGCCGGGCTGGCAAACAGGAAGTATCAGCATGAACAAGATAACCGTACCCATGGTTGGCTTTTGTGCCTGGAGTGGCACCGGCAAGACGACCTTGCTAACTCAACTGTTGCCGATATTGGTTGCACAGGGCCTACGAGTCGCTGTTGTCAAACATGCCCATCACAATTTCGATATCGATCATCCCGGCAAGGACAGCTTCGAACTACGTGAAGCCGGTGCCAGTCAGATGCTGATTACATCACGCAAACGCATGGCGATAATTACCGAATTCGAAGAAGATCGCGACGAACCTTCGCTAAGTGATGCACTTGAAAGATTAAATTTGCAGAAGCTGGATCTTATCCTGGTAGAAGGATTCAAACATGAAAGCTATCCAAAGATAGAACTTCACCGCCCGGAACTTAAAAAATCCTTAATGTTTCCAGACGACCCGAATATTATTGCTATCGCCAGCGATGCAGTAATCACTGAAAACAGCAACATCCTGCCAAAGCTGAACCTTAATAACCCACAGCAAATCGCCCAGTTCATTGTCGACAAGATCCTCGCAACGGAGCCCACTTCGGCGGTATCCGGAGTCAGTCTACCGTGAGTAATGTTATTCGATCAGTATCCTGCTGCGATGACGTGCCTGAAGCTTCCACACTGTCTGTTGACGACGCACGCCTGAGAATTATCGACACGGTTCATCCCATCACCAGTAGTGAAAAACTCACCCTGCGGAACGCACTAGGCAGGGTACTGGCAGAAGACATCATTTCACCACTGAATGTGCCGGGTCATACCAACTCTGCCATGGATGGTTACGCACTATCAGGTGATGACCTGCCATCGTCTGACGGGCAGATTTACCGGGTCATTGGCAAGTCCTTTGCAGGAGCTCCCTTTAACGGTCGCTGCAAAACGGGTCAGTGCGTCCGTATCATGACCGGGGCAGTGGTGCCGGAGGGTACCGATACCGTCATCATGCAGGAACATATAGAGACAACAGGACCTGATAGTGTGCGTATAGCTGACGGCCACCGCCGCGGGCAGAATGTCCGCCAGGCTGGTGAAGATATTACCGCAGGTGGCACGGTTTTACAGACTTCGCACAAGCTGACACCTGCTGATCTCGGTATCCTGTCCTCCCTGGGTATAGGCGAAGTCCGAGTCTATAGACGTCCACGTGTGGCATTCTTCTCCACCGGGGATGAACTGCGCTCGATCGGTGAGCCACTTGCTAAAGGCGATGTGTATGACAGCAACCGATACAGTCTGTATGGCATGCTTAAACGGCTGGGCGTTGAAGTTCTGGACATGGGAGTAGTCAAAGATGATCTCAATGAACTGAAAAATGCGTTTTCAGACGCTGCGGCAATGGCGGATGTGGTGATCACCTCCGGTGGTGTATCTGTGGGGGAGGCCGACTACATCAAACCTGCACTCGAACAGGCTGGTGAAATTAATTTCTGGAAAATCGCCATGAAACCAGGACGGCCGCTTACCCAGGGCCGAATAGGCAACAGCCTGTTCTTCGGCCTGCCGGGAAATCCTGTCGCGGTCATGGTGACGTTTTACCAGTTTGTTCAACCTGCACTGAATTTTCTGGCCAGTGGCAGAAAAAGCCTGCCAATGACTATCATGGCGACCAGTGCCGGGAATATTTTCAAACGTCCCGGCCGTTATGAATTCCAGCGCGGAATACTTGAGCAGCAGGCAGGTGGCCAGCTGACAGTCAGAAAAACCGGGCAGCAAGGCTCAGGCGTCCTGACATCGATGAGCCTTGCCAACTGCTTCATTTTATTGCCGGAAGACTGTGATGATATCTCGTCCGGTGAGTCCGTCCAGGTACAGCCATTCTCAACATTTATCTGATGTTGCTACAGTCGATCGACGAACACTGATAGCTGCTCACAAAACCCGGCCCCGGATTGATGTAAAAGCCTCATCTTTTTTCCAAGGAACCTCTGATATGTCGTCATTGTGGGAAGCGCAGTGGCGAAACAATCTCTAACTGATTGATTTTACATTAAGATATTTCCACACCTCGGTGCTCGTGGCCGCAGGAAATGCCCGAAGGGTGCAATGACAGTTTTTTTTAATTAATCAGAGGCGCTCTGACCTGTAATCTGTAGGGGTTAGCCTTGAATAGCTTTATAAGAATGCTCTATAGCAGTAAAATAGACTGCTTTTCAAGTAATCATGCCTGCAAATACCAGACAGGCAGAGACAGCACTACGGTACGAGTACAGAATCATGAGCGATCAAAACATCAGCAATGAAGAAGAAATACTGCAGCTGGTCAAAAACACCCTGGCGGCGGTAGCCAAAGACACCTATACCCCACCTGAGCTGACGCACCCGCTATCCAGTGACACCATCAACCAGGTAAGAAACTGTTTTGCTGTCATCACCCGACGCCAACAGGAACTGGCCGGGGCGCGTGGCGTGGAATTCAATGATCGCCCTCGTTATGTAGATGAACCCAATGATACTTTTGTCGTATCGCTCGATGAATTTCGTAGTTCGACAAAAAAGGAGGATTGACCATGCCTTATTTTGTTTACCGTATAACCGACTCTGCCGCAGGTTTGGTCAGACAGCTGGAGTTACTGGAAACTTTCGACAACTACCGTGAAGCCAAACAATTGGCAAAAAAAACCCGCAGCGGGATGGACGGTAGCGAAGCGGCACAAATCAAAGTTATGTTTGCAGACAACGAACTGTCTGCAGAAGAGCAGTTGCAGGAAAAACGCGAAAAACCCATCACCATGGAGTGGGAGAAATAGTCTCCCACCTCTGAATTCAAAGGGTTCATTGTGAACACCGCCAAAGACCTTTTTTCCTATCGTAAACACTGGGCACATCGGTTCGGTATCGCACCAGTGCTGCCCATGTCCCGGCAAGAAATGAATGAGCTGGGCTGGGATAGCTGTGACATCATAATCGTTACCGGGGACGCCTATATCGACCATCCCAGCTTTGGTATGGCGCTGATAGGCCGAGTACTGGAATCTCAGGGGTTCCGTGTCGGTATTATCTCCCAGCCCGACTGGCAGAGTGCAGAGGCATTCAAAGAACTCGGAAGACCAAACCTGTTCTTCGGCATCACCGCCGGCAACATGGATTCCATGGTCAACCGCTATACCTCAGATCGTCGCCTGCGGCATGATGATGCCTACACGCCGGATGCTAAAGAGGGCAAGCGACCTGATCGCTCAGTACTGGTCTATGCCCAGCGCGCCAAAGAAGCCTTCAGCGATGTACCGGTCATCATCGGTGGTATTGAAGCAAGCCTTAGACGCATTGCACATTATGACTACTGGTCAGACAAGGTGCGGCGATCCTGTCTGCCAGACTCCAAGGCTGACATGCTGCTGTTCGGTAATGCAGAGCGTGCGATTGTCGAGATTGCGCACCGGCTGGCGGCCAACGAAGGCATCAGGGATATACGTGATGTGCGCGGTACGGCGTTCATGACATCCAGTATTCCGGATGACTGGACGATTATTGATTCTACCGATGTGGACCAACCGGGACGAGTCGATAAAGCAGCAGATCCTCACCGCGCTCCTTATGCCAGCAAACCGGATTGCTCGCAGCAGACAGGGACAGCTGAAGCAACAAACCAGCAGGTCGTGACATTACACACCCGGCCCCGTGGCCTGGACAGATCACATACCGCATTACGGTTGCCATCCTATGAAAAGGTAAAAACAGACAAGGTACTCTACGCTCACAGCTCAAGAGTCTTCCACCTGGAAACCAACCCGGGCAACGCTCGCTCATTGATACAGCGGCATGGCAATCGCGACATCTGGCTCAACCCGCCACCAATTCCAATGACAACGGAAGAGCTCGATCACATCTATGAGCTGCCTTATACCCGCAAGCCACACCCGTCATATGGAACGGCAAGGATGCCTGCCTGGGAGATGATTCGCTTCTCTATCAATATTATGCGGGGATGCTTTGGTGGCTGTACTTTTTGCTCCATCACAGAGCACGAAGGCCGCATCATCCAGAACCGTTCTGAGAAATCGATTCTCAATGAGATTGAAACCATACGTGACAATGTGCCCGGCTTCACCGGCAATATCTCCGACCTCGGCGGGCCGACGGCGAATATGTGGCGACTTAAATGCAAAGACCCTAAGATTGAGTCGTCCTGCAGACGCCTGTCCTGTGTTTACCCGGGTATCTGCAAAAACCTTGGCACTGATCACGAGCCGCTCATTCAGCTGTACAGAAAAGCAAGAAAACTAAAGGGAATAAAACGCATCTTTATCGCTTCAGGTCTGCGTTACGATCTGGCTGTTCGTTCCAAAACCTATATAAAAGAACTGGCTACCCATCATGTTGGCGGATATCTGAAGATAGCCCCTGAGCATATCGAAGATGGCCCTTTATCAAAAATGATGAAACCTGGGATTGGGGCCTATGATCGTTTCAAACAATTGTTTGATCAATATTCTAAAGAAGCGGGTAAGGAACAGTATTTAATCCCCTATTTCATCTCAGCACATCCCGGCACCACGGACGAGGACATGCTCAATCTCGCAATTTGGCTGAAATCAAATAATTTCCGTCTCGATCAGGTACAGGCCTTTCTCCCCACGCCTCTCGCCATCGCCTCGGCGATGTACCACACGGAGCGCAACCCACTAAAGAAAGTAAGTCGTGAATCAGAAACAGTTACTGCTGTACGCGGTGCTCGGCAGCGCCGTTTGCACAAAGCCTTTCTGCGCTACCATGCACCGGAAAACTGGCCGATATTGCGTGAGGCATTAAAACACATGGGAAGAGCAGACCTGATCGGCAACGGTAAAAAACACCTGGTTCCTTCCTGGCAGCCCGGAGGAAAAAATAGTAATCAGAAGAGATTCGTACAGAAAAAGAAATTTACACCTGCAAAAACACGCTTCACCAAATAGTTGCATGATGGTGTTATTTCTCCTGCACCAGTACCCATGGCGCCACAACAACGGCCCAAAGGGTCGACTCACCCTCACTCCACCCCCGCGCATCTTCATCTGTAGTTTTTCTGAGTTCGCCAGTTTCCAGCCAGGCATCAATAATGCTTTTATCATCATGAATCATATGCGCCCCAAGCTGAACTAGATCCAATGCTGGTGAGGCAGTCAATAAGACTCCTCGGGCAAAGTGGCGCTCCAGTTCCGGCCATGAAATCCGGGCAGTCTCAGTATTTAATCGTGCAGTTATTTGATGAATATCTTCATTCATTTTTATTCTGAGTCGTTGGTCTTAGGTCTAATGCCAAAATAACAGGAAAAACAAAATCGTAATGGTTCGACCTACGACCGGTTTTCACTGCGGCCTTTTCGCATAGGTCTCATCAAAGATCGACTCAAGGCGTGGATGTATCCCCCGTAAGCCGTCAATAACAGCCTTACCCCAGTCAAAATATTCCTGGCGCCGCTGTAGCTCCCAACCAGCTGGCGGGTTATCGGCCACATCTCGCAGGTTACAAATTTTATCCGCCAGTTTTACCAGTTTTGCTTCATCACTGAGGTTCGGTGCATGTCTGATTTGCTCTTGTTTGCGGTCAGTCTTACATAGACTGCCGTCATCGGACATTTCAAGAACGATAGTGGAAATCTGCTTTCCAAAGTGCCGTGTTAATTCAGCAGCTGTGGTTTCTGTGTCTTCTATGGTGTCATGCAGCACTGCTGCACAAAGAACATTCACATCACTTACACCCGCTTCATTACACAGTACATCGACCAGCTGTATAGGGTGATTGATGTAAGGGGATGCGCAAACATCCTTGCGTCGCTGATCACGATGCTTGCCGGCAGCAAACACAATAGCTTTTATTAATTCACTCAGGATATCCATATCTATCTGACTACCTTATCTTTATAACCAACGCACAAGATAATAAATAAACTGGCCTTCTGATGATTTTGAAGGCCCTGCCACATGTGCGGGGTAATAGTTATTGTCATCATCTGCCGCCGCGAGGGCGTCTTCCTCAGTCGCCATTATCTGAACACAAGCCGCAGGGAAACGCTTGCGGCTTTGCCGCCTGGTGAAGACCACCGCAAAACGTATCTGCGATACATTGGTTTCCGAGTCCAGTGGAACAATACCTTTCATGAAGATATTGTATGCCTAAAAATAATTGGCTGCTGTAATTTTTTGCATTAAAAAACCCCGCATCAGCGGGGTTCTAATATAAACCAGGACCTGGACTATTCAGGCAGGGGAAACATTCGATGCCTGTGGCCCTTTTGGACCGGTTTCTACATCGTAGGAAACTGCCTGTCCTTCTTCAAGTGTTCTGAAACCATCGGAAGCAATCGCAGAGAAGTGTACGAATACATCTGCACTGCCATCATCTGGAGTAATAAAGCCGAAACCTTTGGAGTTGTTAAACCACTTTACGGTGCCTGTAGCCATATGCAAAAACCTCAAATAATAAAATAGTAAATATTACAAATGTTACTTGCTCAACAGCTTATGGCCGGTACTGGTCTACTGAAAACGTGCTAAACAATCATTGTAATTCTTTTCAATACAGGACTGATGCCAGGGCTGTCATTCCAGTATTCTGCTCGAGTATATAAGAACAAATTATCATATACAACAGTAAACTTATGATAAAAAATATGTGTTTTATTAACTACATAACCAGCCACTCGTGCGCCACAATGGTAGAATAATTACCTGATTAATACTGGTTAGATACGAATCTATGGCGCAGAAAGCAACTATCTACAAAACTGAGTTACAAATTGCCGATATGGATCGCAACCATTACCACAACTATTCGCTGACTGTCGCTCGCCACCCCTCAGAAACGGACATCCGCATGATGGTGCGACTGCTGGCCTTTGCGCTAAACGCCAGTGATGAGCTGAAATTCACCAAAGGTATCAGCACTGATGATGAACCTGACATCTGGGAGAAAAGTCTGACCAATGACATCATGTTGTGGATAGACCTCGGCCAGCCAGATGAAAAACGCATGCGTAAGGCATCTGGCCGCGCTGCAGAAGTTATTGTTTATAGCTATCAACAGCGCAGCGCGGAGCTGTGGTGGAAACAGTTTGAAGACAGCAGTCAGCGGTTTGATAATCTCAGGGTCTTCAGTATAAAAGAAGATACCTGTAAATCACTGACACAGTTCGTTAATCGCAACATGCAATTGCAATGTACCATACAGGATGGAGAGTGCTGGATGACCGATGGCGACACAAGCATTCATGTAATACAGGATCAGTGGAAGTAAGGCTGCCTCTATGACTGAAACAAACGCCAAAGAAGCCTTTGCACAACTGACACCCGACCATATGCTCGATAGCATTGAATCGCTGGGCCTGAGATGTGACGGCCGTTTCCTGGCACTTAATAGTTATGAAAACCGGGTGTATCAGATTGGAATTGAAGATCAGCCCCCACTGGTGGCGAAATTCTATCGGCCTGGCCGATGGACAGACCAGGCGATCATAGAGGAACACGAATACACACAGGCGCTGGCCGCACTGGAAATTCCGGTCATCGCGCCAGATAAAGATGATAAAGGGAACAGCCTGCACCAGTACGGGCACTATCGCTTTGCCCTATACCCCTGCCGTGGCGGTAGAGCGCCAGAACTGGACAATCCAGAGCATCTTGAACAGCTGGGACGTTTTATTGCACGCATCCACGCCGAGGGGGCAACAAAAAAATTCGAACACCGGCCTGTACTGGATATTGAAAGTTTTGCTGTAGAACCAAGGCAGTATCTTCTGAACAATGACATTGTTCCGACGCATCTTATTGAGGCCTATCAGAGCCTGACAGCAGACTTGATTAAACAGATAGAACAGTGCTTCGATCGCGCAGGAGACATCAACAGCATACGCCTGCATGGCGACTGTCACCCGGGCAATATTTTATGGACAGATGACGGGCCGCACATCGTTGATTTTGATGATGCCCGCTCTGGTCCGGCGATACAGGATCTATGGATGTTCCTGTCGGGTGACCGGGCCTATATGACAGCACGACTTGCCGACCTGCTGGAAGGCTATACGCAGTTTTACGACTTCAACCCTGCAGAGTTACATCTGGTTGAAGCACTGCGAACCCTGCGCCTAATTCACTACGCAGCATGGCTGGCACGACGCTGGGATGACCCTGCCTTTCCACTGGCCTTCCCCTGGTTTAACAGCATGAACTACTGGGAGGATCAGATACTTATCCTGCGTGAACAGGCATCGCTGATGAATGAACCGGTATTGGTCTGGGATTAAAGGCAGGGGAAAGGAGGAAAGGTTAAAGGAGGAAAGGTTAAAGGAAATTCAAACTCAAAATATCGGTGATGTAGAAATCAGGTTTTGATCTACTCCTTTCCTCCTTTCCCCTTTCCTCCTTAATCACTTATCTGATTTATCAGTCCCTGCACCCAAACTTCCAGCTGCTGCATCAGTTTCAGCTTATCTTCATCCGTCTCTTCATCATAGATTTCACGCATTCTCTGGTTAAAGGCATCCAGGGTCAGAGTACTGCCGAAATCACCTTCCAGCAATCTGACTCTGCAAAAGTCTCTCCACCATTTCTGGTCATCTTCAGATAGCAGATGCGGCCAGTTGCGTGCGCGATAACGGGGGAAAAGCTGCTGCAGCCTCTGATCCTCAAAATCCGGCTGCCAGTCCATCAGGTCTTCAGCTTTGGAATTCAGTATTTTGTTACTTAGACGGCGGTCAGCTTCACCGAGAAACCCCCCGTATAATGCAGAATCAACATCCCCCGTCTCCATTGGTGTACGTCCCTCATACACTTCTCTTATGCGCTTCGCAAAACCCTTATCCGCTAATAACTGATCGCGATGCCTTCTTATTGCCGTGAGATCGATCTGCCAGCGTCTGGCTTCAGCTCCCCGCAAGGTGGCAATGGGCGCTACAGCGGGAGACTTGTTGATATGCAGGCTCTTCACGCCGACCCGTTCTACACCTTCCGGCATATCTTCTTTGCGGGTAAACAAATTCTGACCAATTTCCTTTGATGACATGGACAAAAGCTTTTTTGGATCCTGCCTGAGATCTATCACCACTATTTCATTTTTATTCTGGTTATTCCTGAGTAGCGGCATTACCGGTGCAATGCGTCCTGACTCTATCGGATACATACCCGACACATGCAGTATCGGTGTTGCATCTTTAAAGTCTTTGATAATCTTCAGGACTTCATTCTTGCGCCGCAGTTTTAGATAATAGTTAAAAAGGTCCGGCTGCTTCTGTTTAATCAAGCGGGCAAGTCCGATTGTTGCATGCACATCAGACAATGCATCATGTGCGCCAACATGAGGGATGTCATTCGCCACAGACATGTCCTCGAGTCGAAAACTGGGCACACCATCATCCCGCGTTGGCCAGTTGATGCCTTCCGGTCGCAGGGCATAGGTCATGCGTACCAGATCAATAATGTCCCAGCGGCTGTTGCCATTTTTCCATTCACGCTCGTAAGGATCATAAAAATTTCGATAGAAACCAAAGCGTGTCACTTCATCATCAAAACGTAGACTATTATAGCCTGCACCGCAGGTGCCGGGTTGCGAAAAGTGCTTATGTATCTGCTGAAAGAATTCGGCTTCAGGAACTCCTTTTTCATTAGCCACTTGCGGCAATAGACCAGTTATCATTACTGAGCCAGGATGCGGTATAAAATCCCCACTGGGACGGCAATAACTCATCACCTCTTCACCGATGACTTCCAGTTCTTCGTTGGTACGGATACCAGCAAACTGAGAGGGTCGATCAGCACGAGGGTTCAGCCCCCAGGTTTCGTAGTCATGCCAGAAAAATGTCATCTCAGACATAGAAAAATCCTTTATTATTTATCCTCGCGCAATGATATAACTTGCATAGAATAAGTGACAGCTAAAAAATGAATGGGTGAAAAATTTTACTCTTTTAGTTCTTTGATATATTGAAACAACAATCGAGCGGATTTTGGTGGCCTTTCCTGCTGACGTTCTTTACGTGCATTTCGTACCAGCTGCCTGAGGTGCTGGCGGTCTGCTTCCTGAAACCTCTCGACAGCCTGATTAATGGCCTCATCATCGCCATCCAGCAACTTATCACGCCACTGTTCTATTTCATGAAAGGCCATTACCTCGTCCCGTTGCGGCTGTGATATCTGGTTTAGCAACTGGCGTATTGCAGCATCATCTTCTTCACGCAGCAGCTTGCCTATATGCTGCAATTGCCTGCGCAACGCCTCACGCTTTAAACCCTGTGCCAGGATAATTGAATCCAGCAGAGTCTCTGAGAAATCAAACTTTTTAAGTGATACCAGAGGAAGATCAACCAGTTCCTTGCCAAGGTCACGTAAGGCCTGCATTTCGCGTTTCACCTGCGATTTACTTATTATTAGTTCTTCTTTTTCTACTGTCATTTTGACTCTTCCATCTGTAGAAACATCTCTACCAACTCCAGCATGGGAGAGGCATCCAGGTAGTCGATAGCCACCGGCCAGACTGAATCACCCGCCTTAAATACCAGACTCGGGAAGCTGTCAGCATGCAGTTCTCTTGATAATTGAATCTCTTCCAACAGGGTCTGCTGTGTACCTGTTGCTGACAGGTCGTGTCTAAAACGATTCTGATCAAGACCGAGATCGCTTGCCAGTTCAACTAATATATTGATATCCGACGGGTTTTTTGCTTCTTCATAATACGCCAGTTGAATTCGTGTCGTCATGGCTTCGTCATATTCATCTCCCTGCAGGCGTGCCGCGATAACGGCTCGGCATGCTGGATGGGTCGAACGCCTGGGTTGACACAGACACCAAAAATCAAAATTAAATTTTACCGCGGGGATTTTGTCTTCAATACGTCGCCAGTTCTGCTGAATATGCTGCTGCATATCAGCTGACATAGGCCGCTCATCATCTGCCGCCAACCCACCGAGCAGGCGGCGGATCGTCACAGCCTCAGGAAGAGAATTAAACAACTGCTTTGCCACGCCTGCGAACCCCCAGCACCAGCTGCACATGGGATCATGTATATAAAACAGTTCAGTTTTCATTACTTACCACGGGTTAACAGGTGCCCCCATAACAATTGTGCGTTATTATAAAGGATTATCATTGCAAAATTTAGCTGGAAGGAAGCTCCAATGTCTGAAAAAACAAAAGTTATCGGCAAACGTGCCTACGAGAAGGCCTTATTTGACCTGCAGCTGGAACTGGTGAAATTGCAGGCGTGGGTCCAACACGCGGGCCTTAAAGTTGTCGTGATATTCGAGGGACGAGACGCGGCAGGAAAAGGAGGCGTTATCAAACGTATAACTCAGCACCTGAATCCTCGTATAGCCCGCGTAGTGGCCCTGCCCGCTCCGACAGAAAGAGAAAAGACACAATGGTATTTCCAGCGTTATGCATCGCATCTGCCTGCGGAGGGTGAAATTGTCCTGCTAGATCGCAGTTGGTATAACCGTGCGGGTGTCGAAAAAGTAATGGGCTTTTGTACTGATGAGGAACATCAGGAGTTCTTGCGTTCCTGCCCGGAATTTGAGCGCATGCTAGTTCGCTCTGGCACCATTCTCATCAAATACTGGTTCTCTGTTTCAGACGATGTACAGGAAAAGCGCTTTAAAGCACGCCTCAAAGAGCCTCATAAGCGCTGGAAGCTAAGCCCTATGGACCTCGAGTCCCTTACTCGCTGGGAAGAGTATTCTAAGGCTAAAGATCAGATGTTTGCGCACACCGACATCAAACAGGCTCCCTGGTATGTTGTTAACTCAGACATAAAAAAACATGCCCGTTTAAACTGCATCTCCCACCTTATCAGCCTTATTCCGTTTGAAGACCTGACTCCTGAAGAAATTGTGCTCCCTATGCGAAAAGAGACAGTTGGCTATGTTCGCCCACCCATATCTGATCAGACATTTATACCTGAAATTTACCCAAAAGATGAGTAGGATTAGCTCTTAAATCCTGATCTAAATCAAGGTATAGACAAACGTACTATCGTATAATTAATAGATAGGTAGTGAGTTTCTTCGAGAATACGATTGAGGCTCTGCAGTAAACGAACGACACAGGAAAATACGATGATTGACGAGACAACAGCTAAGGACGAGGAAACGACAACAGAAAGTGACGTTTCTGAATTACCTTACTCACCATTGGCAGAAGGAAGTATTCCAGAACCACAGGCTGCCGCTTTTAAAAAACTAAAGAAAAAGGCCTTGCGTCGCTATCTTCGTGAAGAAGAACTCAAACCCTATCAGGCTGAACTGATCAAAATGCAGCAGCATCTTGAGCAAACTGGCAAGCGCATGATTATCCTGTTTGAGGGACGTGATGCGTCTGGTAAGGGTGGCACCATCCGACGTGTCACACGCTACATGAATGAAAAACACTACCGTGTAGTCGCTCTGGGTAAACCCACCGAGCATGAAAAAACACAATGGTTCTTCCAGAAATACGTTCGTCAATTCCCTCGTGGTGGCGAAGTCGTTCTGTTTGACAGGAGCTGGTATAACCGTGCCATGGTTGAACCCGTCTTCGGCTTCTGCAGTGAAAAGGAATACAAAAATTTCATGCGTGGTGTCGGGGGCTTTGAAAAAGACCTGGTACGGCAGGGAACCATAGTGATAAAGCTATATTTCAGCGTTACCAAGGAAGAACAGGAGCGTCGCTTTAAACGCCGCCAGCATGACACTCTAAGGCAATGGAAACTCAGCGAGGTCGATGTACAGGCTCAGGAACGCTGGGATGATTTCACTAATGTGAAATATGAAATGTTGAAAAAGACCCATACAACTCATTCTCCGTGGAAAATTATACGCTCAAATGATAAACATCTGGCCAGGATCAATGCCATGAAAGTGATTCTGAATTCTGTGCCCTATGAACGCCTCGATGGCGAACTGGATTTTGTACCGGATTCTGAAATTGTCATTTCGGGCTCAAGGGAGCTGGAATACATGGAAGCTCAGCGTCTACGCAGTGGGAAATTTCTCGACTGATAATTCAACGTCCTGCTGCATTAACGTAATATTTTTACGTCCTTCGCTACGACAATATCTGCAGCCTGATTACCCCGGGCATTGCGGACATAACTGGCGATTACCGCAAGCTCCTCATCAGACAATGACGCAGAAAAAGCGGACATGGATGACCCTTTTTTGCCCAGTAAATCCTGCTAAATAAAATCAGATTTCTGTCCCAGGGCCAGAGGACTGCCGTGCAGCGCCGGGGCTCCGATCTGATGATTGCCTTTCCCATCCCGTGGATGACAGGCACTGCAGTTCTCACGATAGCGTTTTTCACCCTCGTCCAGAGTTTTTAATTTTGCTTCTGTCCAAATTTTTTCGGGCCTGTTCCATTTTTGTACCGCGGCTTCAGCATTGAAAATCTCCGACTCACCCTGGCCACAGGCGACTAAAATGAGGGCTGGAAGTAGCAGGCTTAAGCGGTTAAATAGCATCAAAATCCCTTATATATACAATGGTTATACTGTAGTTTTTCAGTAAATTAGCTCAATTTGGCCCTGCTTTGAGATGAAAGGACAAATAATGCCGACGAACTACACCTCCTCTTCATGGTAATTTAAGAATAACACTCTAGACTTAATTCATAACCTGAAAGTATATTATGGTGAGAAGAAAATGTTTGGGAACAGGAACAAAGAAACCACTACTGTAAGTGAGTACTTTGAGAAAAAAAGTAAACTCATACAGAAGAAAAACAAGATTTTCAAATCGAGAATCAACCACGCCATTCGTGGTGAGCATCGACACTATTTCAGTAAAAATGATGTGGCTGCTCAGAACATGAATGCACGATGTAAGGTTTGCGGCATGTTGCTCTCTGAATTCAGGGTGCAACGCAGGTTTGAAACCTGGACACCAGACTTAAAGCCTGTCCGTGACGCTACTACAACACCAGGTGAATGAGTAATATTCCCCCGGGTCGCCACTATCGGCTATAAGATAGTTAACTGCTGATACATCTGATCCTCACCGAAAAAAATTAATCCAGGAAACCTCAGACAGATTGCTGTTCATGCAGGAAACTTAACAGGCTGATCTCCCCGCTGCCATGCTGGCAACTTCATCATGATAGATTTAAACAGGTTTGAATCCAGCATCTCCTGCAACCAGAGCCGGAGTTGTGGATAGGGCGCATTCTCAAACCAGGTCTTATCAACAAAAACGAATTGCCGAATGAACGGAAAGATAGCAATGTCGGCTACAGACAGCTCCTGTCCCAGCAAATACCTTGATTCACATAATGCCTGTTCAATATCCTGTAAAAACTCTTCACCCTGAGAGCGGTAATATTCAGCAGGATACTCCGGGTAACGATCCGCATACTTGTAGTGATCAAGATCCGTCTTGAATGAATAATCATTCATTTCAAGCAGCATCTCAACATCAGGCAGCAGGGTTTCGTTTTCCCCCAGCCAGTAATTCTGGTCATTTTGTCTGATAGCCCATAACATTATTTGCCAGCTTTCATCAATCACCTCACCGGACGGCAATTTCAGTAGCGGCACGGTGGCATCTTTGTCAATAGCAAGCAGGCTTTCGGGCTTGTCCCTTAACAGTACTTCACGCAGTTCAACTTTTACGCCGCTATACTGCAGTGCCATGCGTGCACGCATAGCATAGGGGCAGCGACGAAAAGAATAGAATATGGGCAACATTACCAGCGCAAACCTAGTGTAGTTTAAACTCCACTGCTACCTGGTTGGAATAATCATTCTCATAGTCAAATTCGATGGAAACTTCCCCATCATTGTCAGTAATCTTTATCTGCTTTAAATCTGGCATTCGGAGTGCAAGATAACTGCACATGGCGCCAGCTACCTGTTCGTTGTCTGTTTTTAATGCATGGACAAGGTTCCCAACGACAAACTGTGCTCGCTGATTGATATCAGGGTTCCTGACTTCTTCATCCCCGATAGTAACTCCTTCGGCCATTTTCTCATCCATCTTGTCCAGATAGGCTGCCTGATGATCAGGCAGCAGCTTCTCCCTGTCATATTCCAGTTGTGCGACTCCGTCTAACAGTACTCCCATAACATTACTCATAGCTCAAAACCTGCCTGTTTTTGTAAAGGGCTCATCTAATAGAGGCGCCATAAATTCATTGACCGCTAATTCTAACCATACTACCTGCACTCATCACCCTATGTTCGTCAGGGCATCTCAATTAATCATTGCTCATTCTACTAAGTGATTCAGTCCAGTTAGTTGCTTCGGTCTTACCTAAACGTAAATATTTACCAACCTCATTTTCATACCAGCCCCGTTCATTTCGTAATGGCTCAACCGAATAACCCCACCACACCCCGCTTTCATCCTGGGCTATCCAGCTAACCCAGCCAGGGATATAAAAAGGCAGTTTGTTTTCCTGAACCATTTTATGCGCTCACCAGACTCAAACGTGACTTTTGAAGATTCATATTTTCCAACCATGCTAGAGTAAGAATAAATAACTACTCAGCAGAATAACACCCGAAAAATCAACTTTCACAATGAATCGACCCAACGTCATCCCAAATACATGGCTCATTATAACCATATCGTTGATATCAATGGTTGGTCCGTTCAGCATAGATACTTACTTACCCTCCTTCCCGGCTCTTGAATCAGAATTCTCCATCGATAGAGACATGCTACTGCAAAGCATTGGTTTTTATTTAGTTGCTTCAGCAATATCCACTCTATTCTGGGGACCATTGTCTGACCGTACGGGCCGCAAGATTGTAATCCTTAGCACGTTATTGCTCTATATGATCGCTTCACTTGGGTGTGCAGTGAGCCAGGATTTTGACAGTTTTCTTCTTTTTCGAATATTACAGGGTATCAGCGCCAGTGGTGGAATGGTTGCTGGCCGTGCAATGATACGCGACGCCCATAATGAGCATGAGGCACATCGCGCAATAGCCTACGTAATGATGTTATTTGCGCTGGCACCGGCCATAGCTCCAATTGTAGGCAGCTGGCTACATCAGGCATTTGGTTGGCGAAGCGTATTTTATTTTCTGGCACTCTATGGTTTGACTATCATTTTCATGGCCACATATTTGCTACCAGAAACTTTAGAGATAAATCAGCGCGAATCTTTCCACCCTCTGCATGTAGCAAAAATATATTGCCGTACAATGAAAAATGGCCGCTTTCTTTTTTTTGTTTTAACACTTGGAACAGGCTTTACCGGTCTGTTTCTTTATATAGCCGGGTCACCGACAATTATCTTTGATTTTCTGGGGCTGGACAGCAGCTACTTTGCAGTCCAATTTGTCCCTATGACCGCGGGAATTATTGCCGGCTCATTCCTGTCTGCGAAGTTATCACACAGATTGCGGGCGAAACACATTGCAATGCTTGCACTGGCCATCATGATGATTGCATCCATATTGAATGTTCTGCTTATGATGTCTGGAGACATTACAGTAATTATATTTATACTGCCTCTGGTACTCTATTCATTCGGTGCAGCATTAAGCATACCGGCTATTACCATCTTATCACTGGATTGTTTTCCACATAATCGCGGCGCGGCTTCTGCGGTCCAAAGCTTCATTCAAGTACTATTTTCTGCACTGGCTGCAACCCTGCTGGTACCACTAGTTTCCGCCAGCCCTTTGTATTACGCCCTGGCTCAATTGATTTGTATTTTTCTGGCACTGTTTTTCTGGTTAGCAGGAAACAGGTTTAAACTTAGAAGCCCAGGAGAGCCTCTATTAAGGGACCTCTGATCAATTCATGCATTTATAAAGGTTGCCGTAAAGCATTCACACACTGGACAGGAAGATGACAAACAGAATTAGCTATCTTTTCAGAACTTCGGATGAATATCGCCTTACCAGCTGGCTGTTTCTAAAACTTCTGGCGTTGATCTACTTTGCCGCATTTCTGTCTCTCGCTGTTCAAATCAGTGGCCTCTCCGGCCCGAATGGACTGCTGCCCTTCCACGAGCTTCTCACCAATACATACAGGGATACAGGGCCTGTTGCATGGTGGCTAATGCCTAATGTATTCTGGCTGAATGCCTCAGATACGGCACTGACCGGCGCAGCCTATGCAGGTGTGCTTCTCGCAGTTCTTTTATTTATCGGGCGCTTTAAGATCTTTTCGCTGGCCGGCATGTTTGTTCTGTATCTCTCGTTGTTCCATGCCAGCGGCATATTTCTTGGCTTTCAATGGGATACTTTGCTACTTGAAACCGGGTTCCTGGCCATCTTCCTGGGACGAAGTCCAACGGGTCTTATCATCTTTCTTTATCACTGGCTGCTGTTCCGTTTTCGTTTCATGTCGGGTTTTTTCAAACTGGAAAGCGGCGACCCTGCCTGGTCAGGCCTGACTGCACTGAATACCTACTTTGAGACACAACCTTTACCACATATAGGCAGCTGGTATATGCACCAGTTGCCGGAGATTATTCTAAAAGCAGGCGTTTTGCTGACCTTTGCCACGGAACTGATCATCCCGTTTTTTATATTTCTACCACGTCGATACAGACTTTTCGCAGCGGGCATAACCATTTTTATGCAGTTGCTCATCATCGCAACCAGCAATCATAATTTTGTCAATCTGCTCATCATTCTGTTATGCCTGTTCCTGCTGGATGACCGGATTGTGTCTCGTGTGTTGCCGAAAAACCTTCGACAACAGATACTCAATCAGGATAAATCACCCGGTATTTTATCTAAATCACTACTTAGCCTGGCAGCCGTATTGATACTTGCAGGCAGTCTCATCACATACTACTGGCGCACGACAGGAAACCCGGTTCCTGGTTTTCTTGCCCAATCTATTACTCTCACCCACCGATATGGCATAGGCCATATTTTTCATATATTTCCTACCATGCAAACAGACAGGCAGGAACTGGAAATTCAGGGCTCTTATGATGGCAGTAACTGGCAAAGTTATGTATTCAAATATAAACCCGGACCAGTGGCTAAAGCTCCCCGTTTTAACGTGCCCCACCAACCCAGGCTGGACTGGATGATGTGGTTTATCCCGCCGCAAACCAGGATGGATGATTACTGGTTTCGGCAGTTATTAAGACGACTGCATGAAGGTTCTCCACAGGTACTGGCGCTGCTGGCTCATAACCCGTTCCCGGACAAACCGCCGCGGTATATTCGGGTGCTGGCATATCAATACCGCTTCACCACACCGGAACAGCGTACTCAAACAGGAAACTGGTGGGCACGTGAATATCTTGGCGTGTTTCCTTATGTCAAGCCACGACGGCCCTGATATGTAATCACCTCACCTGTGCATTAAAGGCCTGCAAGTGATTATATGATCCCTGTAGCAGATCTTCATACGCACGAATCAGGTCGTCATGTGTCGACTCTGAAATTGCCTGTTGCAGATCAGCAATATCTGTCTCTTCGATGAAGATACCTGCCTGAATGGCTTCGGTTGCACTTGTACTTCCTCGTGCCACCAGCAGATCATACAATGATGCAAGCACAGGATTTGTGAAACTGCCTGTAGCATCGCTGATTACCGGATCTGCAATGCCGTAGGTGACCAGCATCCCGGCCATCGTATCCATATGTGTCTGCTCAGACGCGGAAATATTACTGAAGATTGACAGGTTCCATCTGTTAAATAAGGTTCTATACACATCTCGTGCCAGCTTTTCTTCTTCGCGCATATATACCAGGGTTTCGGTCTCTGCGACGCTTAAGGTTGACGTTGTTCCTCCACCTGACGAAGTTGATGACCCGGAATCAGAACAACCGGTAAGGAATAAGCTTGATAGAACGAGAACTGTGAATATATTTTTCATGGCTATTGCATTCCGATATATTAGTTTTGCCTAATATACAAGGATGCAATAGCCTGATCTGTGACATAGTCACAAGCCCATATTTACAAAGGGTTTCTTTTTTACCGCCAACATCACAGAAATCGTCTATACTTAATTTTGTAGCGTTTACTTACCAACTCACATAAGAATAATTATAAATAGTATTTTATTTGTTGAGGGTTTCAGACATCAATTTTCGCGGCATACATAACAGGTCGATATCTCGCCTGATTCTTTTTAGCATTGTACTGGTATCATTGCTGCCGATAGGAATTATTGCGCCATATCTATACAAAACAGCCTGGGATCAGCAGCATCAGCAACTAATTGAAAAACATCAGTTGCTGGCCCAAAATCTTGCTGAACCACTGAAAATGTATGTTAACGGTCATCAACAGTCATTGCAGATCCTCGCAAGTACTATCAATCAGCTACCCTATCAGGACCTAAGCCAGCTTCAGTCACTAGTCGGTCAATCTGTCCATTTTCTGGAAGGATTCAGTGCAATAGCTTTGCTGGATATCGAAGGGAATCTGAAAGCTCTCTCCGTCAAAGACAGCATCCAGGACTACAACCCTGCACCCGACTACAGCCAGCACGCCTGTTTCATGCATATCCTGATGGATAAAAAGACTACTGACATGTCAAATATGCATCGCAGTTTCATCACCGGCAAGCCCGTCATAGTTATGAGCCAGGCTGTGCAGGATGCCAGCGGCCAGCTTAAAGCCGTACTTTTTGCTGAACTTGACATACATCCTCTGGAAGTTATCCGCAGTAAGGTAGCGTTCGGCATAAAAGGTCATAGCGCCTTTGTCGATAGCAGGGGGCAGGTAGTTGCTCACCCGAATCCAGAGTGGGTAAAAGAAATGCGTGACATCTCAGACTGGCCTATCGTACAGAAAATGATCAGAGGTAAAACTGGCGTTATGACATTTTATTCCAGTTTTATGAAAGCCGATATGGTGGCTGGCTACGCCGGGATCAAAGAACTGGGCTGGGGTGTTATGGTCCCTCAACCGAAGTCCGAAATTGAAACTGCCGTCAATACAATGATGGCTAAGGTGCTGAGCTGGTCAGTGTTTGGAATATTGATCGCCATCCTGGCTGCTTTTTTGCTGGCACGCTGGATCACCAGGCCGATCAACACGCTTGCTGCCAATGCCAGTAGGCTGGACCTGCAATCAGCAGGGGAAATACTGGGTAAAGTTCCAGAACATAGCCCAATGGAAGTCCGTCAACTCTGGGAATCTTTATCTATGCTTATCAATCGCATTCGTTTATCCAACAATGAGATTGTAGTACTAAACGACTCCCTGAAGAAGAAGGTAGAAGAGGCAACAGCAGAATTGAGAAATGCCAATGTACGGCTACAGGAGCTAAGTGTAAGAGATTACCTGACAGAAATTGGTAATAGACGTTATTTTGAAAACGCCCTGAGTGATGCACTAAGCAAACCTCTTACGCAGGATATTGGCATCATGCTGCTGGATGTTGATAATTTCAAACAGATTAATGACAATTTTGGGCACGCTGCCGGTGATTATGTTTTGACGAAGGTGGCAGAAGAATTATACAAGTCCACACGACCCGGCGACATCGTTGCGCGCTACGGTGGAGATGAATTTGTTGCACATTTCATCTGTGATGAGGAAACACTACTCAGGAGAGCTGAACACCTGAGACTCTCGGTGGAAAAAACCCCTTTTATATGGAACGGTAAGAAGATACACGTTACGCTTTCAATCGGTGTTCTGAGTCAGAAGTATAATTCCAGCACAAGCATCGATGAACTGATGAGTGCGGCAGACCACGCCATGTATCAAGCCAAGCAAACGGGGAGAAATAAGGTTTCAAAATACCACTAAATCGCCATAGTTGAATAAAACCTCCTCTGCAATCATGCTGTAGAATACGTTAAAATTTTTAAATTTATTTATTATCTGACTTCTGAAAATTTAATATAACAAATGATTAAAATATTTCTCTTCTGCCTATTTACTCTTCCACTGCTGAGCGTAACCGTTCAGGCAGACGATGCAGCACATAGTTCGATACAGGTAGCAACGTTAAGCAGCGGTGACAGTCTCGCCCGAAAAGCTTCTGTCACGATGAAATGGCGTGCCCTTAACCCAAAAAAATTACAACTTAAGTCGGCATCGGCACTGGTCACCGATATTTATGGCAATGATGTCTATGCCAAGGATTCGAACAAGCCCCGCCCAATCGCCTCCATCACCAAGCTAATGACAGCAATGGTTACACTGGATGCAAAATTACCGCTAGAGCAAAAAATCACCATTAGTAAAGCAGATCGAGACCGTATTCGCGGCACCGGCTCGCGTCTAAAATACGGGGCAAAATTAAGCAGGAAGGAAATGATCACGCTAGCATTGATGTCATCAGAAAATCGCGCCGCTGCCTCCCTCGGGCGCACCTACCCAGGCGGCATGCAGGCTTTTATCAGGGCAATGAATAAAAAGGCAAAATCTCTCGGTATGCAAAACAGCCACTTTGCTGATCCAGTAGGACTTAAATCTGGCAATGTTGCCTCGGCCAGAGACCTGGTAACCATGGTACGTGCCGCACTGAAATACCCACTAATCAGAAAAGCAACCACGACAAAAAAAATGTCAGTATATCCTTACAAAGGAAAGGGGCCACTCCGTTACGGCAATACCAACCGTCTAATTTAGAGCAAAGACTGGGAGATACGCCTCAGCAAATCAGGATATATCAACGAGGCAGGCCGTTGTCTGACAATGCAGGCAGAGATCGCTCAGCAGCCACTAGTGATTGTTTTGCTGAATTCCTATGGCAAACTAACACCCACGGGCGATTCAAACCGCATCCGCAAGTGGATTGAAAATGGTATCCATCTATAGAGCTACTCTGCAACATTTAACAGAAGTAAAATCATATCTGTAAGCAGATGAAAAAATTCTATCTGACAGGTGAAGCAGATAAAGCAAGCCAGCTATAAAGGCCATCTCAACAGGTAGACGCACAATAGCTTAATGGCTGCGAAAAGCGAGTATCTGCGCGCCACCTTAATAAAAATCCAACAAATTTGGAAATTTCATAGATTCTTTCCAGTGTCCGACTATACTTGATCAATAAATATATATAGAAGGTGTAGTATGAATCACGAACAGGCTGTTGAATACCTGAACAATCTCCTTAAAATAATGCTAAGCAAAGACGCTTCTGACCTTTTTATATCAGAAGACTTTCCTCCCTCAATAAAGGTCCATGGTGAGATGACCGCAGTCTCTGAGCAACGGTTAAGCTCAACACATACCCGTGCCATTGCTAATGCTGCAATGAATGAAAAACAGAGAGCTGAATTTGAAGAAGAACTGGAATGCAACTTCGCTATACACCCCAAAGGTATCGGTAGATTTCGTGTCAATGTTTATCAGCAACAGGGTGATGTCGGAATGGTATTGCGTACAATTACGACTGACATACCAAAATTTGACAGTCTGAAACTACCCAAAGTCCTGAAAAATGTCTGCCTGAGCAAACGCGGACTAGTCATCGTCGTGGGTGGTACCGGTTCAGGAAAATCGACTTCGCTTGCTGCAATGATTGATCATCGAAATGAAAACACCAATGGTCATATTATTACCATTGAGGATCCTGTCGAATACGTACACAACAACAAGAACTGCCTGGTCACCCAGCGAGAAGTGGGAGTCGATACAAAGAACTGGTTTGCTGCTTTAAAAAATACGTTACGCCAGGCACCAGATGTAATACTGATTGGTGAAATACGTGATCAGGAAACGATGGAGTACGCCATTGCATTTGCCGAAACAGGACACCTGTGTATGGCTACATTACATGCAAACAGTGCAAATCAGGCAATGGACCGGATCATCAACTTTTTTCCTGAAGCAAAAAGACAGCAATTACTGATGGATTTGTCACTGAATATGAAATGTATCATGTCACAGCGACTGCTGCCCACAGTTGATAAAAAAGGTCGTTGTGCGGCAATCGAAATACTTATGAATACACCTATGGTGCAATCTTTAATATTCAAGGGACATGTTCATGAGCTTAAGGAACAAATGCAAAAAGGTGCAAAACATGGCATGCGCACCTTTGATCAGGCACTGTTTGAATTATATGAATCAGAAAAAATAACTCTTGAGGATGCACTAAGGAATGCCGACTCACTAAATGAGCTTAAGCTCTACATTAAGCTCAACAGTAAAAGGAGTAATGAACAGGAAGATTCAGCACCTGGAACAGAATGGGGTATTCTAGGAGAGGAAAAGAAGGAAGAAGGAGGGCTTGCAAACTTTACTCGCGAAGATTCTCAGGACGCAGATAAATTGATCAACCAGGCAGTCAGTTAATAATTCGGTAATGTTCAAAATTCTGTGTCATTAGCAAACTCAAATCTTAGCAAACTCTGATTAATCCAAACCATTAATCCATCAGAGACTTCAGTTGTTTTACAACTTCAGGGCTATCCCAGTATAGCCCCCCCCTGACACCGTATACAATTTTCCCGTCTGGAGCGACAACAAATGTCGAAGGAAAGACCAGTACATTCCATAGCGCTGAAACCTTTCCGTCGCTATCGAGAAGGACGGGGAAATTAACATTCACTTCTTGCATGAATTTCATAACATTGGATTTCTCTTCAGCATAGTCGACCGAAATAAGTTCGAAAGGGCTACCTTTCATCTGTTCCCGCAAACGATTTAACGATGGAATTTCCTCAATGCAGGGGCGACACCAGCTTGCCCAAAAGTTTACAACTGTCACTTTTCCCATGTAATCACTATGAATTACTCTATCACCACGTACACTAAAAAGATTTAGAATCGGCGGCACAGGGTTGCCCTTAAAAGGTTTTAACGACATATCCAGCATTACTGCAGGAATTATGACTTCCTCCGGCAGAGAATGCGCCTTTACTGGTGTCGGTATGCGTGATAATAAACGACTGGCGTGCTCAATTTCACCAGGCAGGGATTTGATTAGAGCCAGGGTTTCTGGTGCAACATCCTCTCCATAAAAAATACCCGCCACACCCGGGAATATTTTTGAGAAAACCTGTGCATCGCCTTTCTGCAGTTCGGCAATCAGTTTTTCCAGCTGCCAGCGGTTACCACGGCTGCCACTTTGGAAAATCATGACTGGAATATTGCTTGCCGAACTTATCGGATCAAAAACTGGATCCAGCCCCAGATCAGGCATCTCGATATAAAGATCCGGTGACAACAGAATCAAACCATTTAAATAAACGCTATTTTCCTGAGATGACAGGGAAGTATTCCGTAGCTGCCATTTTCGTATTCCACGCAGTGCCGGGAGAGAAGCATAGGCATGCGCCATCACTGTCACATTTTTACCGGTAAGCTCATGTGCCTTTTCAATCAGGCCCGCAACAAAACGTCCGTCCAACTCCCGGAATGTGCTGGTGGTTTTAGGCAGAAATAGATTTTCAGCAATATCAATATGCCAGAATTCGATGCCAAGTTCAGCCACCCCTGCAGAAATACGACTGACCCGCTCAGGTAAGCCCATGCCAGGAGAAATATATAATACCAACTGATCACCTTTTGCCAGATAGCGCTCAATGGACAATTCTTCATCCTGAACTTCTACCGACAGACTGGTAATAGCACTCGCCTTAAACACCATCAGGCTGAGTGACACTAGTAAATATGCCTTATATCTATGTCTCACTTTACCCCTCAGTTTTCATTTATTTAGGGAACCTCTGATGTGTCTGGATGAAGTAGATTGCGATTTAATATATTGAGATTTTCAACGAAAAAACTGGATGTATTAAGCGTAAGATACGAGTCCATGAATTGATCAGAGGTACCTAAAAGCATAGCCGAAAAGTATAAGACTCGAGTAGTATTTATTTACTAACGCGATTGCGGCCTTTTTTCTTTGCGCGATAAAGGGCTTTGTCTGAAATCTTTAACACTTCCTTGCCCGTACTCCCGGCACCCTGATTGTCAGCCACTCCAATACTCACGGTAACATTAACACCATTCTTCAATGACCTGGTTTTTTTACCTGATGATTTGTTTTTACCGGCAGGTTTTTGTCGCGGCCTGCCCTTGCCTCGAATGATAAAAGTCTCATCAGCAATCGAATTTCGCAATGATTCCAGGAACGGCAATGTATCCTTTACAGACCTGCCGGGAAAAACAAGCGTAAACTCCTCCCCCCCATAACGATATGCTTTGCTGCCACCGCCAGCCCTGGCTATTTTCCCTGCAACCATTTTAAGTACCTGGTCACCCGTATCATGGCCATAGCGGTCATTGAATTTCTTAAAAAAATCAACATCGATCATAGCAATGCTGTAAAGGCTGCCAAGCTTATCCATCTGCTCACGCAACGAGCGTCTACCGGCAAGGCTGGTCAACTCATCCCGATAGGCCAGATAAAAACTGTTTCGAAGAATAAACACCAGCACGGCCAGTAGCGCAATGAAAAATATAAATTCTACGCGTGCCATTACGGGAAAAAAATACAGTGCCAGTCCTGCCCCCAAAAGTAGTGCAAAAAAACTACTCTCTACCAGCTCTGTGTGAAACCATAATGCTAATAGCACTATTGCCATAGCGAGAATGTATAGTGCAACGATGACATCGGATAGAGGTAAAAACTGACTTATTTCCTGAGGGAAAATAGTGAGACTGAGCCAGCTAGTACTGATAAACGACGGCTCCATCGCCAGAAAAAGAGGAACCAGGGGTAGCGCTGTACATAAAAGCAGCCGCAGCCCCCCCTTTACCGTTAATACACCACGCTCTTGTACAAAAAGAAAGAATATCAGTGTTACAAGATAAACCAGAAAAACCAGCTGAATGAACTTATACTCTTCTATTCCAGAAAAATAGGCAGGCGGGTTCAGGTCACCCAGTATCAACAGAAGAAAAATAGCCGTGAGGTACAGGACAAAAAATAAGCGCGTCTGATTAAAAAGTAAGCTCAGTATCATCGTGACGACTAATACCGGATAGGGTGCGTAATGCCTGATCTGATTTATGCCGGCAGGTACATTCTCAGCCCATGGAAGCAGCAGCAGTGCCAGTGCGAGCATTCCTGTTGATATTAACAGGGTCGAGATAAAGGCCCTGTTCATAGCCCTGGCCTACAGCCAGATACTTGTGTGGCGGCTAACACACGGGCCATACTCCGTAAACGGGTGGTACTTAACGCGGACAATAAATAAGCTCACTCAGGATATTTTGAAAAGACAGGCAGATCACCGGCTGGACACGACCATTCAGTACGTGAGTCCCAGAAAATGCGCTGCTGCGGTAATTCCGGTAAATCATCATCTATCGATCCTGCAGGGACAAGCACCGCATCCAGTTCTTTTACCTCTCTGGGCATAGGGCTGCCACATTTCGCACAAAAACAATTATAGAATCTGTTCGCCTCTGGTACTTTATAGCGTACCAGTAATGACTCACCACTCGTCCAGGACAGACTGCTAATCGGGGAGATCAGTATATTACTTGCATGTCCGGTGCCTGTTGCCTTACGACATCTTTGACAATGGCAGTGAGAAAAGCGCACCATTTCACCGGAGATTTCATATTTTACCGAGCCACAGAGACAACTTCCGCTAAACTTTATTTCAAACACGATTTCTACCTCTTCTTAGTTATGACGACAATAACATCTCCCATCCTGCCCTGGTCGACAATAGCCAGCAAGGGTGTAACCAGAAACACAACTCCCTGTGGATCCAGTGCGCCATTGCTGCTGTGGTTCCAGAAAACTGCTTACCCAGAAGGGCATATAAATGTGTAAACCACTTTACCAGACACGATACTTGAAGGTTTTCCCCAAGCAATAATTCCAGCTGCTTAGAGTCAGAAACATCTTAAGAGCACCTCTATTAATTATGGATAGATCAAGTTGCATACATTGTGTTCATATCAAGGCAAGGATCGCACGACCGTTCAATGACATCCTGTCATCACGGTTCTTGTATGTCCATATACATCTTAATAGCTAGCTATTGTGAAGATTATTAAGGCCGAGATGGACGATTTTGCATGTGAGACGAATATTCATTGATTAATAGAGGTGCCCTTAACACTTCAAACAGAGTATACGTGCCAGCTCCGTACGATACATCCCGAGTGTATCTACCGTATGATTGACTTCAGCGATCAGAGGAAGCCGGGCTGCCATCGCTATGCACAATTAAGGGATCATGGCCAGCACGCCGGCGTAGCCAGTTAATTGATTTCAGCACCGGACCGCGCTCAACTATCCATCGTTCCAGCTTATATTTACCGGGAAAGTTCATCATCATGATACCAACAACCATGGTAAACAGTCCCTGCCCGGGCAGTACCAGCATTAATATACCTGCCAACACTAATACCAGGCCCATTAGATTCTTGAGAATCAGGACTATAATCCGGATTACAGGCGGGTATTTTTCCGGTCTCTTTGTATGCCGTTTCTCATATGAGAAATAATCAGCTGGAATGCGTACAACCAGCATCGGGACTAGAACAAGCGATACAATAAAAGTAGCTGCGGATGATGCAACCAGCCACCAGACTATTGTCTCATTGCTATGTATCCATTCGATCATTTTCTGAACAGGTTCATCACTTATCTAATGTAGCAACACATATTGCCGGGGATAATAGCGAGGTAATAATTTTATAAATCAAGGATGTTTAACTGCTATCAGGTTTCGCAGTGCCGTTTATCTGGTTGATATTCTCCATCGCTTCGAGGGTGGATAAATAGCGAGAAATTGTTTCTTTTTCAGTATTTTTATCCGCATGTAGCATAAAGCGCCTGATTTCCTCCAGGGCTTCGTCAATTTCCTTTAACCGCCAGAGGGCATTAAACAATGCTATTGAATACAAACCTGTGCCGGGACTAATTTTAATTAATTGCTGAAATACCAGCTTCGCTTCTTTAAAATTTTCTTCCTCAAAATAAGAACCACCCAGCATAAGCAGCGCAGCAATATTTTCCGGCTTATCTTTTATTAAATTCAGCAGGCACATACGTGCCTCCTCCTTCTTTCCTTCCTCTGTCAGAGATCGGGCCTGTTTCAGTATATCTTCTGCGTCTATATCCATCATGCTTCAAGGGTCGGTAATTATCTCAGCCAGTTCATTTAACGGCGAGATGTAGGGTTCTGCAGTACTACTGGCATGCTCAAAACAGGCACGATATATCTCATGCTTTTCCACATCCAGCTCCTGATACGAATCAGGAATATCCTCATAGTGTAATGCGAAGTACGTTTTTCTCTTATCCATTATATCACTGCACTGCTCATAATAAAGGGCATTGAATACATCAAACTCCCGGAAACTATGATAGCCGTTACTGTAATAATGCAGGGTAATCGAGGTTTCAAATGGTGATACACGCCGGGATGGTAGATAGGTTGCCGAATATTTCCTTTTCAGTCTGCCCTGTTTATCATGCACAAACAGATCAATCATATGAATATTATCCGGATTATCTTTCTCCCATTTAATGCTGCTCAGCAGGCGCTTGCTCTTGCTGTCATAGAAACTTTCTTTATTGTAAAAATTAAGGTCATTGGTTAAGCCACCATAGCCACCGACTTCTTCTGTTGTATAAAACTCACGACCTTCCAGTCTTTTCTTATGTAAAACATAAAGATTATTGACGAAGCCATTCTGATCCTTATACATCATCGCTAATTCAGGTGACAAGGTTTTCTCATTTTTAGTCTGTGTTTGGCAGCCTGTAATCATAGATAACACTATCGTCAGTACAAACACGATGAAAAATAATTTTCCTGTTTTCATATCATTATCCACAAACACCACCACAATCTATTATCTTTAAAGAATTTTTCCAGACTTAATAATCAGTCACATTCGGAATGAATGCAAGGGGATATAACTATATAAAAATCATGGTGTTAAGCCGCTAGCAGACGTTCAGGCCTTTCTATAAGATAACCCTGTACATAGTCGACACCAATTTCACTCAGTATTGTCAGCTGCTTTTCGTCTTCGACACCCTCAGCGATAGTACTCATACCAAAGCCATGCGCTATCGTATGTATTGCCTCAATTATTGCCCGATTAGCCACGTCAACGTCAATATTCCGGATAAAGTGTGCATCTATCTTTATTATGTCCAGCGGTAAGGTTCTAAGATAACCAAAGGATGACAACCCTGTACCAAAGTCATCAAGAAAAAAATGACAGCCCAGTCCGTGCAGAACATTCATGAATTGAATTGCTGTAGAATGATTTCTGATAGCCGCAGTCTCGGTAATCTCGAAACAAACACGTTCCGGGTTGACCCTGTTAGTATCAATCTCTGAAATAATCAGATCAAGGAGCTCATGACTATCAAGACTCATGCCGGAGAGATTAATGGAATAACTGTGGCCAGTAAGGTCTTTCCCCATATACTGAAGTGTCTTGCGAACGACATAGCGATCAATCTCGGTAATCAGATTATATCGTTCAGCAGCAGGAATAAATTTTGCTGCTGGAATAATATCGCCATTTTCTTCCTCATAACGAATGAGTATTTCACTATGAGTCATTCCATTTTTTATTGATCTGATTCCCTGACTGAACAACACCAGTCGATCTTCCTTCATTGCGCTACGCAAACGTGAAGTCCAGTCCATGCCCTCCCTGCGAACTTTTGTTTCCTGGTTGGATTCCAGTGAAATTTCTACACGATCCCCGCCTTTCTCTTTGGCCATGTCACAGGCAAGATAAGCATCGGACCAGATAGACTCTGCGTCGCCACTGTTTTCAGTAATGGGCACAATACCAATACTCGCTGTCACGTCGTAGCTCTTGTCTGACCATTCAAAGCGATGTGTAGAAATCAATGTCAGCAGTTGACTAGCGTGATTCATTATTTGATCAATGTCACTATCTCGTAAAAGGATAACAAATTGATCACTGCCTACCCGGAAAATTATGCATTTATCTTCCACCGCTTCGCGCAGAAGAATTGCCAGCTGCTTGAGTAATTCATCACCAGCCGCCTGACCGGAGGTATTGTTAACAATGTTGAACTGATCAATATCCAGATACAGTAATGCACTATTTCTCTTCCATATTTGCGCATCTTCAATCAAGGCATTAAGTTGTAATTCAGACTCGTAGCGATTGCCAAGTCCGGTAAGGGGATCATGACTGGCCTGCCAGACCAGATGCTGGTTATGACGTGAATCCTGGCGATAGGTCAGCCAGACAATGCCTACGCCCGTGATAAGGGCAATTGCAAGTAGCCAGTTAAGAATAGTCTGGTAACGCTTCATCAGAAGTATTGTAGACTGTGATGATACATTTGATGATTCAACGAGTATTTCCCGCATCCTCATCATGTCAGGATAGATTTTTTCACGATTTGGATTCAGCCTTGTTGCCAGAAGAATCTTGGCATCATCTATACGTCCAGTTGTTGCGTATTCAATTATCTGCTGCTGGCGTGTATAACCGCCTTTATTCAACTCAATGATATTGTCGAGGATTGTTCTCTCATTTTCTCCCAGTGGCTGTTTATATAATTCGTTTCTTGACGAGAGATACTGGCCAGCCAATGTGCTGTGTTTTTGAATTATTTCATCCTGTTCGAATGAATCATCCGCAAGCAATATATCGCGTAACAACACTGATCTCTGACGTGAATGATGTACCATTTCATCCAGTAACCGAAGTTTCTCGATCTTGACCAGTGTTTCCTGTAAAAAATCCTGTTTGATTCTTTTCAGGCTAATACTGGCTATTGAATTGATCAGCACTATTAGCCCAAGCAAGACAGCAAATGCCCACGTAACCGGGCGCTGATACCAGTAACGTGGCATGACTCTGGACTGATTCGGCTGTTTTTCCATCAAATCATGTGCCCTGCAGGTGAACTACTTTTCCTCAATGGAGGATTACCAATATCTGGTATTTAACCTGAATATCAGTTAATTCTAGTTATGTTTATAAGTTTAGCGCCTCACTGAAACTTCGTATCGGTCTTTTAATACCACTGGTCAGTCTATTTCACCTATTATTTGTTGTAGATAAGTTCTCACAGCAATGGCAATTTTTGCTAGCATGACAAGAAACAAGGGCACATAGGAGTCACCAGGGAAAGTCGTCAGACCGGCACCAATAATGATGCCCCCCAGTATGAATACTTCATATTAAAATAAAAAATGGACCGCGATAAATAAATTAGAATGGCTGAAGCTGTGGTTGCAACCAAGCCAGCTTTACCATTTTCTCTGCTTATTTCAAGTCACGTAAATAGATCTTCTCAAAAAAAGATTTGGCCCAGTGCATCATTCTCATAGACGGCAACATCACTGTACGTTTTTCACTCCTGTAGATCAGCATGCCCTTATCCAGAGTATCGACGATGCACATAAGTTCAACTTTAAACTTTTCCGTCGCTGGCTTCTCCAGCAGATTCAACGCAATATTTTTCGCAGCAGCCGTGGCCTGCAGATCAGCCATGTGCGCCTGCCTGGGCATCCAGTCCGGTCCCGGAAAACTTCCTGCATCTCCTGCCACATAGACCCTTTCCAAACTCGCAACCTGCGCAAAGCCGTCAGCCTGTATGAAGCCGCCCTCCGATTTTGGCAGTGATGTTTCCTGTATCCATGCGGGTCCGGTCATACCCGGCATAAACAAAATTAAATCTGCACTTATTTCTCCTCCTTCAGTTTTAACAATATTGCCCTCAAAAGAACAAATTTTATTCCCGAGCAGTGTCTCAATTCCCCGTTTTTTCATTTCAGCCAACATGCCTTTCACC
>JBLYYR010000080.1:0-4447 GCA_048550195.1 Arenicellales bacterium | reverse complement strand
TATCGAGATATACCGACTCGCCGAGATGCCGGTACTGATGGCCATACCACTATTTACCTTTGCCGGCTATTTGCTTGGTGAAAGCCAGGCACCTGCCCGCATGGTACGCATGGCACATGCCCTGCTGGGCTGGATGCCAGGCGGGCTGGCCATTGTTGCGCTGACAGCCTGTGCATTGTTCACGGCATTCACCGGTGCCTCGGGTGTTACTATTGTCGCCCTCGGTGCTCTGCTCTATCCGGCATTGCAACAGGCAGGCTATCCGGAGCGGTTCAACCTGGGCCTGATCACCACCTCTGGTAGTCTGGGCCTATTATTCGCTCCATCATTACCGCTGATCCTATATGGCGTGATCGCACAACAGGCATCATTGGACACCCCGGTTAATATTGATGATTTGTTTCTCGCTGGTATACTGCCCGGCTTGCTGATGGTGATCCTGTTATCAGGCTGGAGCATGTGGAAGCAGCCCAAAGGGCAGCTAACCAGTAAACTTGACGGCAGGGAAATCTTTGCTGCTATTCGAGAATCTATCTGGGAAATTCCCCTGCCCTTTCTGGTACTCGGCGGGATATACGGCGGCTATATAGCCGTGTCAGAGGCTGCGGCCGTCACAGCAGTTTATGTGCTAGTCGTCGAGGTCTTCATAAAACGTGAAGTAAAAGTACGAGATCTGCCAGAAATCATCCGTGAGTCGATGGTACTGGTCGGTGCAATACTGCTGATCCTGGGCGTATCACTGGCATCGACCAATTACATGATTGATGCGGATGTCCCTACCCGCCTGTTTGAAACCATTCGCGCGCATATTGATAACAAGTTGACGTTTCTAATCGCACTGAATATATTTTTACTGGTACTCGGCATGATGCTGGATATATTCTCAGCCCTGATCATTATCATCCCGATCATTCTGCCCATCGCCGCCGGTTACGGCATTCATCCTGTCCACCTCGGCATTGTTTTCCTGGCGAATATGCAGCTGGGGTATTTCACCCCACCGGTAGGCATGAACCTGTTTATTGCCAGCTATCGCTTTAATAAACCGGTGATGGAGTTATATATTGCCACCCTGCCGTTCTTCTTTATCCTTCTTTTTGCCGTGCTGGTAATTACCTACTTCCCGTCATTAAGCCTGCTATTTCTTGATCCATAAAAAAACAAAGGAAGATCAAATGAATTTCTCTCGCGATCCCCGCGAGAATATGTTTCGATTTTTGTATTAAAACTTGAAACTTCAAAAAATCTCATGTGCCAGTACTAACGCATCTTCCCGACCATTTTTATCCGGGTAGTAATCTGTTCGCACGCCTATTTCATTAAAACCCAGCTTGTCATATAGATTTATTGCCGCCATATTAGACACCCTCACTTCGAGAAAAATCGATCCCATATCCTTCTGCCGAGCCTGATTCACCAGGTACTGGACCATTTTCTCGCCCAGGCCATTTCCTCTTTCTGTCTTCCGTACACATAGATTTAACAAGTGGCATTCATCGGTAATGTATTGTGCGACAGAGTAGGCAAGGATATTTTTTTGCTGCACAAAAAGTGTGGCCTGATACTGGTTATGCAGGCAGTCACGGAAAATCCCTTCCGTCCATGGAAATTCGTAGGACGCCGTTTCAATTTTCATTACCTCCTCTAAATCGATCTCCCGCATCGGGCGGATGCCTGTTGGATGTAGACTCTGTGTCAAAGCTCTTTAGTCTCCAGTATTCATTCCTAGTAATTGTGTGACCTTGCACAAATCCTGCCATGACTGGGCCTTCTGTTCAGGATTTCGCAATAGACTTGCAGGATGATAGCTCACCACAACGGGTATTTCGGTACCCGGAAGGACGTTATTATTTTCACGCATTTTATAAACAGGCGCCTCTATCTGCAGCAGGCGGTGTGCAGCAAATTTTCCCAGAGCAAGTATGACCCTGGGTTTTATGAAATCAATCTGTGCATCAAGGAATGAAGAACAGGATTCAACTTCAGCAGCTTGCGGGTTGCGATTATTTGGTGGCCGACATTTCAGGACGTTACAGATATACACCTGATCACGCTGCAGGCCTATAGAAAATAACATTGCATCCAGTAGTTTCCCTGCCTTTCCAACAAAAGGTAGTCCCTGTCGATCTTCCTCAGCACCCGGAGCCTCACCAATTAATAGCAACTCGGCGTGATTATTACCGCTGCCGAACACCGTCTGAGTACGGCTTGTAGACAGGGAGCATCGCTGACAGGACTGCACCTGGTTTTGCAGAGAATTCCAGCTATCCACATTTTCACCAGCATCAAGCTGTACTTCTGCAGCCGATCCCGCTGCTCCGGTGTTATCCCGAAGCAGCCAGACATCTATACCCATGTCTTCAAGCACTTGCCTTCGTCGATCAGTCATTAGTGACATTGGGCAAATCCAGTCTCAGATTGGAGGTTGCGAGGATTGCGGATGCGAACGGTCAAGGTCAACCTTCATCTTGTTCAAAGCATTCAGATAAGCCTTGGCAGAAGCTATGACAATATCGGTGTCGGCACCCGTGCCATTGACTATGCGAGAGTCTTTCTCGATTCGAACAGTCACTTCACCCTGCGAGTCGGTACCAGTCGTAATGTTGTTTACCGAATACAACAGTAAATTACAGCCGCAGCTAATGATGGCTTCTATTGCCTTGAAGGCCGCATCAACTGGCCCACCACCCGGCATGGACGTTGACATATCCTTACCATTAATGTTCAGTGTTATTTTAGCCACGGGTGTTTCGCCAGTCTCTGAACACACTTTCAATGCAACCAGCTTAACAGCTTCATTCTCCTGATCAATCGATTCCTCAGTTGCCAATGCCTGCAGATCTTCATCAAATATTTCATGCTTCTTGTCAGCAAGTTCCTTAAATCGGGCAAATGCTGAATTAAGTGCAGATTCGGTTTCGATTTCAATTCCTAATTCTTTCAACCGGGTACGAAAGGCATTACGACCGGAGTGCTTACCCAACACCATGCGATTATGTGCCCAGCCAACGTCTTCAGCACGCATGATTTCGTAAGTCTCGCGTTTTTTGATGACACCATCCTGGTGGATACCCGACTCATGGGCAAAAGCATTTGCCCCGACTATCGCCTTGTTTGGCTGCACGGCAAATCCGGTTATATTCGAAACCAGGCGGCTGGTCGGTACTATCTGCGTGGTATCTATGCCAGTGGTACAGTCGAACACATCCTGGCGGGTTTTTACTGCCATCACGATCTCTTCAAGGGCGGCATTTCCCGCTCTTTCACCGAGGCCATTTATGGTGCATTCAACCTGTCGTGCACCATTGAGTACCGCGCTCAGCGAATTGGCAACCGCCATACCGAGGTCATTGTGGCAATGAACCGAAAAAATGGCCTTATCAGAATTTGGTATACGCTTACGTAAATTTGAAATTAAGCTGCCAAACTGTCCTGGCAAGTTGTAGCCCACGGTATCCGGAATATTTATTGTCGTAGCCCCGGCAGAGATTACAGCCTCAATCACCTTACACAGAAAATCTTCATCCGAACGGCCTGCATCTTCCGGGGAGAACTCAACATCATCGGTGAACTGACGGGAAAATTTTACCGCCCAGACAGCACGTTCCAGCACCTGCTCCGGTGTCATATGCAATTTTTCCTGCATGTGAATCGGTGATGTGGCGATAAAGGTATGGATGCGGTTCTTTTCAGCCGGTTTAATGGCATCGGCGGTTGCCTGTATGTCACTTTCAATAGCCCGGGCCAAACCACATACCCGGCTTTCTTTTATAACGGAAGCAACAGCATGGACACTCTCAAAATCACCACGGCTGGCCGCAGGGAAACCGGCCTCTATAACATCTACCCGCATACGCTCCAGACTGCGAGCAATACGTACTTTCTCATCACGCGTCATCGACGCACCGGGACTCTGCTCACCATCACGTAAGGTGGTATCAAATATAATTAATGAATCACTCATGTCTGTATCCTGGATTGCTATTGGCACTAAATATTTTCAGCGCCAAGATTAACATGCACTCCATAAAAATATGGAGAAAAAATTTGGACTTAATTTGTGTAGGAGTATATGCGCTGAACTAGCGCAGCAGCAGAGTGCTGAGGCGAGCGAAACCGGCAAGCGAAGAGACTACAACAACGGGTGTTGCTGCATTTATTGACTCAGTGATTTTTTTACCTGCCTGTAACATGTCTTAAATATCGCATAATCCGCAATCACATTGCAATACCTGATTCGATTTTACGGTTTACGGTTTTGATTCTACGTAATACATAACACGTAACACCATTGCTCTCTCACAAAGAAATATCAATCGATGAGTAAGTGTTGATAGTGCTGCTTTTACCGAAGTTTAAGGCTTCGAAGACATGAAAAACAGCCTTCCCAAACCTGAAGAACAAAAAAAGAGTTCTCTCGCGGGGGGCGCAGGGAACGCAGGGAGGT
>JBLYYR010000079.1:0-12146 GCA_048550195.1 Arenicellales bacterium | reverse complement strand
GCCAGCTTGTCAGCGGCGGCCAGGAGTTTAGCTTTCGCTTCCTTATCCAAACCCTTTGGAGCAACCAGGGCTACAATCATTTCCACCTGTTCGTCGTATCCCTGTTCGCGCAAGGTAGGCACGTCAGGAATCGGTGGCAGTCGTTCGCCTAAGGCAGCGGCAATCAACTTGATCGTGCCAGCTTCTACGTGCTTGTAAAGAATGGCCCCAACGTAGCCGACGGAAGCGTGACCACCGGTTACAGCCTTGATCACTGACGGACCGCCTTTGGATGGAATCAGCGACAGCTTCACGCCTTCCTGCTTGGCCATGCGCATAAGTGCGTCTCGGTCATCGGCACCGTGGAACATGGCAACCATGGCCTTGTCGTTCTTCTTGTGCCAGTCGAAGGCCTCCTTCAACGTATTCCAGGGCTTATCGGCCTTGGATATGAAGCCACTGGAGTTCAGCGCTACCAGGGTAAGGTAGTCGAAGTCCTCGGGCGTGTAGACCAGCTTGGCGTGATGTGGCGCATAGGTATAAGCAGTCAACGATGTCACACCGATGGTGTAACCGTCGGGCTTGGACTTGCTGAGTTCGGTCGCCATTACGGTCCCGTGTGAGCCAGTCACATTCTTTACGTTGATGGGCTGTCCCATAATCTTGCTCATGCGTTGTCCCAGGCCGCGGGTCAGGCGATCGATCTGAGCGCCAGGCTGGGTCATGGTCATGAACGTAATGGGGCGGGTCGGGTATTCGGCTGCAGCGGTGCCAGTGATGGCCACCATCACAAGGCAGAGCCCAAGGGTATGTAGTTTTCTCATTTTTTCTCCTCCGATATTCGGATATTTGCTGTTATCCTACCCTATACTTAGGGCAGGTTTGTTTCTTATCTTATAATTTTCATACGACTAACGATTAAGAGTCTAACGAATGCGAATAGGTCAGATTGTCACCTGGGCGACAATGTTGCGCAGGCGCCTTTATATTAGAAAATAGAAATAAACATACAATCTAATATTAGAAAAACCTAATAAGTCTGCTTGATAAACAGGTATATAAATTAGCAACTGAAGTTTGCATACGTATGACTCCCTGTCGCTGATTTCCTACATCCTTGTTACTATATTTCCTCTGGCAACTGTGCATCTGACATGCCATGATAGGCATTAGAGAGTTTGGGAGGACATATCCAGTGAGTACCATCAGTAGCCCCGTTGTGGATCCACTAATGTATGCCAGTACGAATGCCAGGGCCAATGACTTTATCAGTATCGATGACGAAGGTGATGCCTGGTCCGACGCCCACACGAATTTCTTGTCCAGCCTGTCGGAGGCTGAGACATGTGACCTTATGAAATACTCACGCCGACTGGAGCTAAAGTCCCGTGAACACCTGTTCCACGCCGGTGATCGCTCCAACGACGTCTACATCGTTGCAGGCGGCTGCATCCGCCTGTTTCAAATCTCGTCCAGCGGAAAGGAAACTATCCTGTGGTTCAGTTTCCCTGGCGAGATCTTCGGCATGGCCGAACTCTGGCGGGGCAATGGTCGGCAGATCCACGCTGTAGCGAACGAAATCACCCAGGTTTACTCCATCAGCCACAAAGACTTTACCAACTTCCTCGGCGCACACCCGGAAGCAGCCATGAAGGCTATCGGCATCCTGTCAGCCCGAGTACGTGCTTTCGGTCACGCCCTGGTGGGGTTGGCTACTGACAATGTGGAAACTCGCATCGCCCGCTTGCTGATGCGTTTAGCTGCCGCGTCATCGGACGCACAATGCTGTACCGGTTCTAATGAAGTTGAGTTGTGTGTGAACGTGCGTATGACTCATCAGGATATTGCCAACCTGGTAGGCGCCAGCCGCCAAACCGTCACCACAACACTGGTGCGCCTTCGAAAGCAGGGAACGGTTCGCATGATGAAACACCACATCCACATTGTACAGCCTGACCATTTGCGGCACCTTCTTGAACTAGCTGCAGTGTAAGGTTCACACATGACGCTGTTGAAGAGTCCACTGCGCTGGCCACCTGAAGCTGCACAATATCCGGGCGACGCTGTGCGTGCCTTTGCTGCGCCCGGCAGCAACCTGGTACTGGACTTCCACGGCGATCCTGCGACGGCAGGCCTGGCCCTGTATTCCGATGGCAACCACCACATGGCACTGGAAGCATCAGTACGCGCCTTCCTTGCCGCGAACCCGGACGTGGGCGACGTGTTCTACACGACTACTCCACCCTTGCCACTGGTGGATGCACTCAAGGGTGACGGCCTGGTGGTGGGTAACCTGCGCATCAGCCGTAAGCCGGATGTGTTTATCGGACCCGGTAACATTCTGGATGGTCTGGTAGACGCTGGCTTCATGACCCGGCACGTGCCGTTCGCCGAAAGCAGGGGCAACGTCATCCTGGTGCGTAAAGGAAACCCGAAGGGCATCACCTCTGTCGCGGACCTGCTGTCCGACGATGTCACGATAGCGTGCTCTAACCCGGTGACGGAAAAGGCCAGCTATGTGGTTTATGAAGAAGCGGCCAGGAACCTGGTGCAGGAAGCCAGCGCAGACGTAGATGCGATGGTGGCGAAATTATCCATGGCAGGACCGAAGACCGTACATTCACAAATCATCCATCACCGGGAAGTACCGGAACTGATCGGTGCGGGTCACGCAGACGCGGCGATAATCTACTATCACCTGGCGCTCCGCTATACCCGAATCTTCCCCGATATATTTGAACTTGTGGATATTGGGGGCGTGCTGTCGGGGCAACCCTCCCCCACGAATCCCACAACCCGCTATCATATCGGGCTCGTCGCGGACGGTGGCAAATGGGGTGAACATTTCGTTTCGTTCATGCAAGGCAATACGGTGCAGCAACTATACGAGGAGCACGGGCTTGTGCGCCTGTGCTGAAGCCATCTCAGTAAAGGGGCCGGGGAAGATATGGATTATCTAAATTCAATTTGTCTTGACAAGCCCCGTGCTGGCAAGGCTTTTTTTATTAGTCTGGCTGCCTGCTTATATTCAGGGTGGCAAGTCTTATAGCGGTTGCCGGTGATAGGGCGGCTCAGCCTTGCATCTCCGTGTTTTCTTTAGCAGATTTCCCTATTGATGGTTTTTCGTCTTGGTCACCATGAAACAGCCTGTAGATGATCGGTACCAGCAGTAAGGTGACGAACATTGAAAAAATAAGGCCAGAGACGATGCTGATAGCTAACGGTTGCAGCATTTCCGCACCTTCTCCAAGGCCCAGTGCCAGTGGCAGCATGCCCACCACGGTAGTCAGGGTAGTCATCAGTATCGGTCTTAGCCTTGTTTTTGCAGCTTCGATCAGGGCCGTCATCCTGGGCAAGCCCTGATCATGAAGGATCTCAATATATTCGACCATGATGATGGCATTGTTGACGACAATGCCAGCGAGCATGATCATGCCAAGCCACACGGGTACTGACAGCGGCAGGCCAACGAGTTTGATACCAATGGCAACACCGATTGCAGCAAACGGTACGCTGAGCATGATGACTACCGGGTTGCGTAACGACTCATATTGTACTGCCATGACAACAAAGACCAGAAACAGCGCCAGCCCTAGTAGCAGCATGGTGGTATTCCTGCCTTCCTGAAGGGTCTTGCTGACGCCTGCATCGTAAAGGTTGTAGCCCTGTGGCAAGTCAATATTTGCCAGCGCCATGTCGACATCCTTCATGACACCGCCGAGGGTTGCTTCTGAATCAATGCTGGCGCTGACTTCGATGATGCGCATCTGGTTATCACGCATAATGCTGGCCGGTGACTGCACCAGCTCAGCGCGCGCAACATGGCCCAGATAGATGGGCTGTTTCTCGCTGTTACCAGGAAACAACAGTACTGATTCCAGTTCCTGCAGATCCGCAGTTTCGCGACGCGGCAGTTGCAGGCGTATATCAAAGGAGCGGTCGCCGTCTATATAATCACTAATAACCAGACCTTCGAGTGCAATCTGTATCGACTGGCTGATGTCCTTGACGTCCAGCCCAAGACTGCTTACCCGTTCTCGATCAATTTCAATTGACAATTCAAGGTTGTCATCTTCTGAAGAATGAGACACATTTCTCAGGCCGTTGATGGTGTTTAGCTGTGCGACCACCTCATCGGCCAGACCTTCCAGCTTTTGCAGCGATGGGCCCTGTATGCGCAGGCTAACATCGTCATCTCCCTGGCTAGTGCGGATGCCGCGGATACCACGTTGATAAATGCGCACTTTGAGGCCCACCAGCTGCCTGGCGGCAACTTCTTTTTTCATTTTCTTCATCCAGGCGGTACTGCTAACGTCACGCTGGTTGAGAGGGACGAGCTGTGCAATGATCGTACTGCGGTTAGAAGTTTCGCGTTCACTGCGACCGAAGATGAAACCACCTGCAAGTGTATAGACCGATTCTACCTCCGGCTTTGCCAGTAACATCTCCTCTATCAGTCGTGTATTTTTATCCATCGCCTGCAGGCTGATGCCTGGATCGGCAGATAGACGGATGGTAATTCGACCGTCGTCCATCTTGGGCAGGAAGATTTGTTGTCCGCTGAAAAAAGTGGGGACGGCATAGAAGAGGCCGGCAATAAACAGTAATGACACAAGCCAGGCGTGGCGCAATACTGGCTGAAGCAATTGAGCATATTTTTCCTGTAGCCAGCGAATGCTTGAATCCATGGCCCGACGCATACGCGACGGCTGTGTAGCCCTGACTTTCGCTGCCAGGGCCGGCACCAGTGTCAGGGCGATCACCATCGATGCAAGGATTGCCGCTGAGATGGTGAAGATAAGCTCGCGAAACAACAGCCCGGTAAGTCCGCCGATGAAGAGAAATGGCAGTACCGCTGACAGGTTGGTGCTGGTAGCGGCTACGATGGCACTGTTCACTTCGGTAGCGGCATGGATGCCGGCCTCTTCCGGCGATTCTCCTTCCTTCTGGTGGCGGTAGATGTTCTCCAGCATAACGATGGTGTTGTCGACCAGTAAGCCAACGCCCAGGGCGAGCCCACCAAGGGTCATAATATTCAGCGTCAGATTGCCCAGGCCCATAAAGATAAAGGTCACCATGATGGCGATGGGAATGGCACTGCCAATAATCAGCGTACGCCTGAGGTTGCCAAGAAACAGGTACACGACAATCATCGCCAGTATGGCACCGGAGATCGCTGCGGAGGCCGAGTTCTTTACCGCCTGGCTGATGTAGATCGACTGGTCTGACACTGTTGTCAGCTGGATGTCTTCTGGCAGCAGATTCTGTGCGCGTAGCCAGGCCAGGCGTTGCTGCACGGCATCGACTACGCCGATAGTGTTGGCCGTGGGTTGCTTCTGAATCGACAGTTTAACTCCGGGCACCATATTGGCGCGCACACGTATGCGTTCTTCTTCATGAGCATCAAGGACTTCTGCCACCTCATGCAGATAGATAATGACTCCGTCAGACAGACTTAGGGGCAGATTCCGCAGCTGTTCCAGACTGGTGAAGCGGCCGCTGATTTTACCGGTCACCTCCTGTCCTGTCATGCGCAGGCGGCCAGCCGGGTCTTCACGATTACCGCGTTGAACCGCTTCGATGAGGTCATTCATACCGAGACCTACACCTGCCAGTCTCTGCTGATCGGGGAGTATGTGAATTTCACGTGTGACGCCGCCACCGACTTCGCCGGCAGCCACACCCGGCAGGTTGATGAACCATTTGCGCAGCACATCATCAACCCAGGTACGTAATTCCACAGTGTCGCGTACCGATGAACTGACAACAAATTCCAGTACCGGGATCTGTGAGGGATCCCGCTTGTAGATGACCGGTGGGCTGATGCTTTCGGGCAGAAAACGCCTGGCTCGGTCGAGGCGAGTGCTGGCATCGCGCAGAGCGATATCGATATCCTTGCCATAGCCAAACGAAAGGTCGACAGACGTGCCGCCCAATGTTGTGTTCGACTGCACAGAGATGGCGTCTTCCGTGATTGCAAGTTGTTCTTCCAGCTGTCGCGTGACCTGGTCTTCCATGACCGTTGCCGGGACGCCCGGATCAAGGATGCGCACGCGTACTTCAGGGTAAATGATATGCGGGTGCAGGTCGATGGCCAGGCCCCCGAGGGCAAAACCACCGAGCACAACGACTGCGATGGCGATCATACTGACACCAATCGGGTGCCGTATTGACCAGGATGCGAGACCGCCGCTGCGTTCCACTATTTTCTTGAAACCGAGGCGGGAATTAGTATTGGCCACGGCAGCGTCAGCCTTGTGGAGCTGTCGAGCGGCTGGATGATGTAGAGATGTCCTTAACCGGCTTGTTGTCGATGAGATCGAGGAAGCCCTTGATGACAACACGCTGGCCAGCTTCCAGCCCCTGCAGAACTTCGACCTGTTCACCGATGCGCAGACCGCTGAGAATGCTATTGCGCACTACTTTTTTGCCATCAAGACGGAATACGTACTCACCTTCGATGTCCCGTCGCAGGGCTCTGAACGGGATTAACAATCGTTCGGCCGTTCGAGTGCTGAACTTGACGCGACACAACTGACCGGGGCGAGCACCATCGGGTACCGAGGTCAGCGCAACTTCCACAGTGCCACGCCGGGTCAGGGGATCGAGGTTAGGATGGATTCGGTTAATGCGTCCATCAAAGACCTGGTTACCCAGCGCATCAATAGTGACTGTGACCGGATCGTCGAGTTGCATATGTGACACCAGCAGTTCGGAGACATTCACCTCAGTCACCAGTGCTTTGTGATCCGAGATTGTCAGCAAGTGTGTATAACGCTCTGCAATATTACCGGGTTCACTTAGTCGTTGGCTGACGATGCCACTGATAGGTGTTTTGATGACTGTATACCCGAGCCGGGTGGCAAGCATTTCCTCGTCGGCGGCAGCGATGGAAAGTTCTGTTTCGCTGCGATTCAGTACCTCATCAGAGCTGAGCTTCTTTTTGTAAAGATCGCGAATACGTTTCAGATCGAGTTTCGTCTTACGGTGTGTAGCCTGAGCACGCGCAAGGGTTGCGCGCAGGATTTTATCATCGAGGCGCACCACAACATCGTTCTTATCGACAGTATCACCTTCGAAGAAGGGCATCTCTTTGATAGCACCTTCTTCCTGATTGAAGATTTTTATCTCTCGACTTGAGGTCAGGGTGCCGGTTCTGTTCTGGGTCAGGCCGACACTTTCCAGTACAACTTGCGTTGTCTCCACCAGGTGAATGGGCTTCTTCTTTTTCTCAGCTTTTTCTGTGGCTTCGTTGCATGCTGTCAAAAACAGACTGCAAGCCAGAAAAGCGATCCCCAGAACTCGCCAGAAAGTATTTCGCATGCGTATGATGTCCGCGTGAATGAGTTGACTGTCTTATCATACAATGTATTTAGTGAGCAAAATACTGCTGAATAAAAAAACAGGTCCCAGCCCCGGGTTTTCTTATACGACAGGCTGCCATTAATGACTAACGCATATAGGCATGGCTCTCTTTATTTTGCAGGCGGATAATTTCAGCGTCACCCATAGGCAGCCTATCAACAAAGCCATGGATGTCTTCAGGTTTATAGCTATGCCCCTGGGTAGCTATCCGGTACATTCTTGTATCCAGTACTTCACTTTGGACCAGGCTCTGAGCACGGCGTCGACGGTGATTGATGACTGATATTCGTGTCAGATATCAAGTTTCCAGAATTAAAAATACTCACACCAGAAACACTATTGAGAGGTTACTAACATGGCAGCGTTAACAGTTCGACTACCCGATCAAAAAACACAGCCGTTTAAAGGCTATGGCAAGGCACAGACACTTGAGTGTCAAAAATTTAATAGGAGAGCTTTCTACACAAGTTCTCGCTGAGTTTGATGGTGAAACTCGATTTTCGTGCTATGGCTGCAACGGTTAATATTGATCGTGGCCTAGCGTTGCTTGATAAACTCGATGCTCATTTCTAAAAAGGGTAGACCACCTTCTTTCAACATTGAAGAGCCACGATTTTTTTTCATATCATTACTGTCACTGGCAACAGATCAGAGGGCAGATTGCCCCTTAATATTACACTCTGCTGAGCTGAAAGTCTCCAGCCGTTCAGGGTTTACCCCAGTACATATTATTAGTATGTAGACATATACTCATTTAAAGCACGCAAAGTATGCATAAAAATAAAATACAAAGACATGCTAGTACATTCCTAATTTATGGCCAGCACAACCCAGTCTAATGTTGTAGGGGAGAATGGAAAAAATGAGCAGTATATTTGAGGTTTCAAAAAAGAGAGTATTCCTGTCGTGGTATATAGATTTTCTGTTTTTTATTACACTGTGGGAGCTGATGTCTTATTTTCTTGGTCTCAATAATAGTCTGCCTTTCTGGGTGCCATACATTTTTTTCATAACTATTAGAGCAATGACAGGGAAGTACCTTGGTTCTGTTGGACACCTGTTTCTTAGTATAAATAGAGAATCAAACTCTGTGAACCCAGATATATATGACCATGAAAATTGGTTAACAGTTCTTCTGGGCGTATTATTTATCCTGGAAGGGACGAAACAACTGGTGAGGTGGACAGATGTATGGGTACCTCAGCCTTTTTTTGGTTTTATTCCAGGTGATTTAGTACAAATAGTAATACATCTGTTTTTAGGTATGACATCAATACTTGCGGGTTACTGGTTTCTAAAGCTCAATATCAAGGGGCTGTATTTAGGGATAAGCGTAGCGTTTATTGGTCTTGTTTCGGACATATTAAGCTGGAACCTATGGGATCCTGTAGTTAAACAGATGGTTATCGCACGCAAAGAGGTTCAGGGGCGCCCAGTAAAAGAGGGTGAGATCGAAATGATGCAGGCTTTATTACCGGAGGGGATAGTGGCGCTGACAATTTTAGTCATCATCCGGCATGCATCTTAATGCTGTTCACGCGCAACATGTCATCGTTGTATTTCTCACGCATCCTGACTACGAATGGAACGTAATCATCAGGGTCAGCATCGAGCAGTTTCATAAAAGGCATCACGTTGATGCGCATCTTTGTTTTCCCCGTTTTAATCCGGTCAGCCAGGATGGGCATAATGTCCTCAAAATCTTTTCGAGTACCCTCCGAGCTAATACCAAAATTTGGCGTGATCACGCCGGGAACCAACACCGCTGTGACGCCTTTGGTCGCCAGGAAGCCCTGCATACGCTCCATAGTCTCAGGCACCATCACATCAGGGTCCCAGGCTCCGATATCTACATAGGGTTGCATCCACTGTGTTTCAATCGCTGCGCCGGTAATGTTGCCACTTGCGTCTCGCTCCCAGTACACAACACCTGGTACAGTATCCTTAACATCGTTATCAATACCTGCCATTTTTAGTGCAACGCTATTAAAGACACCATCATGGGAACTGTTACCCAGGAGTACCACAGGCTTATCGAGCCCGAGTTTATCAAGGTCTGCACTGTTTGGGTTTCTTCCTAGCGCCGCCGGGCGATAGTTAACTGCCTGAACCACCTTAAGGTCAGGGTTTTGATCTGCATACTCTTTCATCATCTTAAGCATCGCATCGATGGATTGTGCTGCCTCTACATTAAGACCGGAGACAGTGAAATTTGAGGCAATAACATGGGTATGGGAGTCTATTAAGCCAGGCGTGACATAATAGCCTTTTAGATCTATGACGTCGGTCTTGTCACCGATATATTCCTTTATACCTTTGTCGTCACCGACATAGGCAATTTTTCCATCCTTCATTGCCACAGCAGAAGCATTCGGCTGGGTAGGATTCATTGTTTCGATAACGCCCCCGATCAGCACGCGATCAGCTGGAGAGGCCGCCAACACACTAAAAGAAACAGTGCTTGCAACGAGTAACACTACAACAGAAAATTTTTTCATGAAGAATAACCTGGGGTTTAAAGGATTAATTAATTTTAAAAAATCAAACATTGGGTGTGGAAGGTAGAATATCAAATAATGTGTCCTGGTCAACGCTGAGCCTTGTCCAATATGAAATGAGCCTGTTAATTTCCATTCCGAAAGCAAAAATGGGACCCACTAGGGGTAGATAGCTTATTCAAAACGACGGTCCCTGTAGTGTACTTTTTGATCATCCATAAAGAATCCAGATCATGACACAAAATACATAATCGATGACCATAAATTAATAAAGGTTTTATTCATCAGAGCTAATGGCCGGCGCTGAAGATTTGTTGTTTTTAGGCTGATGATTGGCAAACAGCAAGGAGCTGCCTTCTGAACTGATCCAGTGCAGGCCAACCTCGGATTAGCATGAAAAAATTAATATGAAGCCGTTGACCCCTAGTCTGAACTGTAATCGTGTTGTAGGATCACACACTCATCATTTGCCCCATTTCAATAGCGTATCAGGACGGCTGTTGTGGGCCTGCTTAATTGATAGACAACTATACAACTAGTGCACAAATACTACAGACGGTACTACCATGCTTAGACGACTATTCATCATAACTGGAATATTATTAATTTTTTATTCGTCGATAACGCAAGCTGCGGATGCAATTCAGTACTCTGACGAAGACCTGGAGGTGAGCTATCTTTATGCAGCAGTGCTGGGAACTGGTACGTATCAAATCAAGGGCAGAAAACTTACCATGCTCAGGTTGCCTTTCAATTGGTCTAATTCTGAGGCTGATAATGAGTTAGGAAGATTACGCTGGCTGCTACCTGTAGTGCTTGGTTATGATGATCTTAACTCTGTAGAGTCCGATATAATAGACGCTCTTCTACCTGACAACCTGGTCACCCTGACGATACTCCCGGGTGTAGAGTATCTATATCCTGTCACCTCCAATTGGCAGTTAAAGCCATTTGTTCAAGCTGGCGCTGGACGTGATTTCTCAATTGATGAAACCATTTACATGGTTCAACTTGGTCTACGTAGTCTCTACTTAACTGAGTTGAATGAAAAATGGGAATTAAGGTGGGGTAATACATTTCGCTGGGCAGCCGAGTACCAGATTGAATCAGGAGACCGACTAGATCTTAGTATTTTCGAAACGGGAATCGATGTGCGTCGTGAGATACCAAACAACTTCATAGAAAGAAAATGGAACGTCGGGGCGTATTACATTTTTCAACGTCTTATACCGCAGTGGACAAGTGTCAGCACACCAGATTACAAGTCAGTTGAAAAATCTCTGCACGAAGTAGGAATTAGTATAGGTCTTAAAGCAAAAAATAGAGTGTTGGGTTTTAATGTACAACGATTGCGGGTTGGTTATAAAAAGGGTGACGATTTTGAAGGGTGGACACTCGGCACGCAATTCCCTTTCTAGTTAAATGGAGTTTCCGTGGCATATTTTACCTCCTTATGCAAAGATTCGACAAAATCAGGTAATTATATGAGCAAGAAATGGCACTAGATCCCGGTATTTATTGGTTTCCAGTTTCTAAGCATCAAGCATCTCTGAAGTCTTCATTCGTTTGTTTTTTTCCTAAATCCCTAAGACATCTGGCCATGCTACAAAAACCTTCCAGGGCCTGCAGCAGGGGCTCGATGAAAACGCCTTCTGGTCGAGGAAAAGGAGAATGAGTCAATCTGTCATTGCTGCCTCGGCATCAATACTGTGCAAAATCGCAGAACACTACAAGATTGATCCCTCGCCTATTTTCCAGCAAGCAGGGCTGGACATTGGCCTGATGCGTCGTGATCCCAACGCACGCTATGACTCAGCAGATATTGACAAGGCCTGGTCGCTGCTTGCCATTCAAATCGACCATCCATGTTTCGCTCTTAAGGCTGCGGACTGCTGGCATCCCTCGGATCTGCATGCACTTGGCTATGCCTGGTTGTCCAGTACAAGCCTCCGTTCCGCTCTCGAACGCCTGTGCCGCTATACGCGTATCATTACGGATATGGATGACTTTACCCTGCACGAATCTGAGGAAAGCGTCACGGTCATAGTCGAGAATCGTGGTCTTCCCGAGAATGTTCTGTGGGCAGCAGATGCATCGATGGCTATGCTGGTATCCATGTGTCGTGTTAATCATGGCCAGGACTTCAACCCCCTGTCAGTAGAATTCATGCATCCTGAACCTCCCTGTGCTTCTGAATACTATGCGACATTCCGTTGTCCTCTGGTATTCAATGCCGACGCCAACTGCCTGCAGTTGTCTTCGCAAGTAATTGATGAACCGTTAGCCGGGGCCAACGCCGTACTG
>JBLYYR010000078.1:0-15370 GCA_048550195.1 Arenicellales bacterium | reverse complement strand
TTGAGGGCAGTTCGTCAATAGATGAATCCCTGCTCAGCGGTGAAAGCCATCCATGTTTCAGGCAGGCCGGTGAGAAAGTCGTTGGGGGTAGTATAAATATCGAAAGCCCCCTGCGGATCCGAGTGACTGAATGCGGCCAGGAGACGGTACTTTCGACGATTCTGCGACTGGTAGAGCGCGCGCAGTCTGAAAAGCCGGCTATCGCACGGCTGGCCGACAGGGTTGCCAGCCGCTTTGTAGTCGGTATTTTATTGCTGGCAGTCGTGGTCGCCATATACTGGTATCTGAGGGACCCGACACAGTGGCTCGCGGTAACCATTGCCGTGCTTGTTGTTACCTGTCCCTGTGCCCTATCGCTGGCAACACCGGCCGCTATAACGGCAGCCACTGGAACCTTAATCCGCGAAGGATTGCTCTGCAGCCGTGGATACGCGCTGGAAACCCTGGCCAAAGTTAATTATTTTATTTTTGACAAAACCGGCACATTGACAGACGGCAAGCTGGAAATCATTCAGGTTCTGTGCCTGAGTGATGACCGGGATGAAGCTGCCTGCCTGTTGCAGGCGGCATCGCTTGAGGCTCGCTCCGAGCACCCGGTAGCGAAGGCTTTTACCACTGCCAGACATGAACATTTACTGGCCGTAGATAAACTTGGCAACACTCCGGGCAGCGGCTTGACCGGCTATATCAATGGTCAACAACTGTTTCTGGGAAGCATGGCGTATATCCAGCAGGAAACGGGCCTGCAAATAACTGCTGACCAGAGCAAAACTCTTGAAAAGGGCACCCGGGTTTTGCTGTCTGATCAAGATCAGTTGCTTGCTGTATTTGTGTTTCAGGATGCAATTCGTCATGAGGCAGCGCCATTGATAAATGCCCTGCGGCAGACAGACATTCAGCCTTTGCTTTTCTCCGGTGATGATGAAACTGCAGTCAGTGTTGTGGCCGAAAAGCTAGGTATTGACGATTACCATTCCGCTATGTTGCCTGCGGACAAGCTGCAGCAACTAAAAGTATTGCAGCAGCAGGGTGCTACCGTCGCGATGCTGGGCGATGGGGTCAATGATGCGCCGGTTCTGGCAGGAGCGGATGTGTCAATAGCCATGGGCGAAGGTGCTCGCTATGCCGCCGCAGCTGCCGATATGGTGTTATTCAAACAAGACCTGAATGTAATCTTTTGTGGTGTCACAATCGCCAGAAAAATGATGCGCATAATCCGACAAAACCTGAGTTGGGCTTTAGCGTATAATATTGTTGCCTTGCCGCTGGCAGCTGCGGGGTTTATTCAACCCTGGATGGCAGCACTGGGTATGTCGGCAAGCTCGCTGATTGTTGTTGCCAATGCAATGAGGTTAACGAAGTGAAACATCGTATTACGTTTTATGTCACTGCTGTCCCATAAACCTTCCATTGTTATTTTAATTCTGAACTAGCTTCAGGCAAACAACTGAAACACTCTCCTCTCGCAGGGTCCGCAGAGAGCGCAGGGAAAGCAAAGAAAAGATTTTGATTTACAGCAAAAATGCCTTTGACCTCCCTGCGTTCCCTGCGAACTCCGCGAGAGATATCTTTTTTGTTCTTCAGGTTTGGTGAGGCTGTTTTCATGTATCCGAAACTTTAAGCTTTCGTAGATGCAGCACAATCAACATTTACTCATCGATTGATGTTTCTTTGTGGGACAGCAATGTTTTTATGTGTTACGTTTTATGCTAACTACATAAAACGTAATTCGTAACACGTTATTTTATGGAAATAATCTTTTACCTAATCCCCATCGCCCTGGTGCTGGTTGCCGCCATCGTCGCCGGGCTTTTCTGGGCTGTGAAATCCGGGCAGTTCGATGACCTGGAGGGGCCGGCACACCAGATCCTGATGGACGACGAAATTTATCCGGAGAAGAAAGATGAGAAGACGCAGCAGGACAAATAAAACGCTGTACAGATAATCTGCTGATCAGGAAGTTTTCGGTGACGCTCTCAGTTCTTTTAACAGGGCCAGGCCTTTGCTGCGTTGTGTCGACACAATATTTAGTTTTTCCTGCAGTTCCTTGCGCAGGTCTTCATTTTCTTCGTTGTTGAGATCTTGTTCCAGCTCCCTGCATTTGCTTCTAAGCTGTTTGAGTGTAGTTTTTAAAATCTTGCGCTGCTCCAGCTGTACATCCCGTTCAGCTTTGGTCAGTTCCGTAACACGATCCAGTAAGTCTTTTAGTTTCATAGTGTGTATCCCTGTACTCAGGTTTCCTGGTTTTCCTTCTGAAGGATTGCGGTCATTTCATCACTGTCCAGCTCAAGGTTTTGGTCCAGCTGCAAGGTGCTTGAATCTCTGCCGGTGAACAGAGCTTTGGCCATAGATATCAGGCTGCGGCAGGCATTGTGAGTATACTCGGTGTCCGTCATCAATGACGTTGCCATTTCAGCAGTAATGCTGTGATTTCGTATCAGGGGTTCGATACGTTCAGCAGTTCCCAATGTACTTTCCTCAACCTGCAATAGTGCGTGGTCCAGTATAAGCGTGGCCTCGGTTGGATCATCCATTTTCCGCGCCTGCTGGATCCTGCGTATCACCATGGCAACCAGTTTACGCAAATGATTATAGGCGTCACGAATCACTTTGTTGTCGCTATGAATGAAGCGCATCAGATTTTTCTGCAAGTGCTTAACTTCCTTTATTGCACTAACAAGATCACGTCCGGCGTTAGAATATATCTGAAGGTTTTCACCATCTGTACCGGTAATTCGCTCGCGTGCCCGGATGACGAATTGTACGATTGCAGAATAAACATGTTTGATGCGTGTTTTATAGGCTTCATCGATATCTTCGGAAGGTGGCATTTGCCGGTTTTCTACCAGGTCATCGAGGTCATCCGAGCTGAGCAGGTCACGCTTTTGCCAGCCTATGCCGTGCGCAATCACACGTGTGGCCAGGTCGTACAGGCGTTCCGATTCTTTGTATACAACTTCGAGGGCCGCCTGCGGTGATTCCAGCGCTGCGTCATTGAGGTATTTCGGTTTTTTGATAATTATTTCCGGTGCCCGCATCAACCACTCCAGCAGCCTGACCAGCCTGTTCACAAATGGTAGCATTAGTATTATGCCGAGCAGGTTGAACAGGGTGTGGAAAACAGCGATTCGGAGTGCGTAATTGTCAGCGGCAATTCCCATGGCATCGCTGATCCATTCGACGGCAATCAGGAACTGCTGGATGAAGATGATGGCAATCAGGCCAGTGATAAAATTGAAGATAAGGTGGGCACCAGCCAGCCGCTTACCCGCTATATTTGCCCCCATACTGCCAAGAATCGCGGTAACGGTCGTGCCCATGTTGGCGCCAATTGACAGGGCAAGGGCGTTTTCATATGTAATTTGCTGTGCCGCAAGTGCGGTAACCGTAAGCGCCAGACTTGCGCTGCTGGATTGCATGACTACCGTGGCGACGATACCAAGCAAAATGTATAGCAGCATCCCTCTGAAGCCTGGAATTGCATAGGCGGAAAGGTCAATACTTTCACTATAGGTATCAAAGCCCTCTTTCATGTAGTGAATTCCCAGAAACAGGAAGCCGACGCCTGCCAGTACCCAGCCGATGCCTTTCCATGTTGGACTCTTCTGGAAAATCATCACGACACCGAAAGCCAGCATCGGCATGGCATAGGCTGAAAGGTTTACTTTTAGGCCGAAACCGGCAACCAGCCAGACACTGGCAGTGGTACCGAGGTTGGCACCGAAAATGATACCGATACCTGCCGCAAGCTGGATCAGGCCGGCGGAGAGAAAGGAGATTACCAGTACCGATACCAGCGAGCTTGACTGCATCAGTGCCGTGGTGATAATTCCGAAGTTAAGTGCCTTCCACAGGCGATCGGTCGAATGGCGCAGGAAGCGTTCCAGAATACCGCCGGAAAAGCGCCGGAAGCCATCCTCCAGGGCCATTATTCCAAACAGAAAAATGGCGACGCCGGCAGCAATTTGCTTAAAATCGGAACTGATCCAGAAAGCGTAGGCCAGCAACAGCAGGCTTACTGGTAACATCAGCTTGCGTATCACTGACATTCAGGGACACCTCTGTTAGTCGATCTTACTGGTTTCACCATACTGCATCTCTTCTGTGTCCAGGCAATAGTAACAGTAATTAATGTAGGTGCACATAACAGCCAATATAGAAAACACGTACTCATGTCAGGACACGGTGTGCTGGCACCTTGCTTTTTGTTGCTAGCGTGCAATCAAACTGCTTATTCATTCGTCTTATCCTGTACGGGTACCATTATTACGTGCCCTCTTACGATTAATCACCACAAGGAGATGTTATGAATAAAGATACAAAGCAAATCACTAAGGCGACACTTGCCGGTATTTTAACCATCGGTGCCTCAATGGCCGCAGGTTCAGCCTATGCTGTTCCGGATCAGCCAAAAAACTGGGAAAAATGTGCCGGGATTTCTAAGGCTGGTATGAATGACTGCGGTTCGCTGGATGGCAAGCATGCCTGCGCCAGCCAGGCGAAGTCTGATGATAGTGCCCAGGAATGGGTTTATGTTCCTGAAGGTACCTGCACCAAGATTACCGGTGGTAAGGTGGCTGCGGTTAAACCGGCAAAGTAAAGCAATGATGAGCGAACAGTCTGTTGGTATGGCAAAGAATGACCCATCCGGTGCCGGTATTGGACTGCGGGGACAGCATATACCTGAAGTTATTCAGCTGCAGCCTGATGTCCCCTGGTTTGAGATACTGGCCGATAATCATCTGGCCGAAGGTGGTCTCATTCCGCAACAGCTGGTAGCTGTTCGTTCTTCCTATCCCATCACTTTTCACTGCGTAGGCATGTCCATAGCCGGTGTGGATGCTCTGGATAAGAATTATCTGGAAAAAATCAGAAGCCTTGCTGAACGGTTTGAACCCGCCTGGATTTCAGACCACCTGTGTTTTACGCAATATGCAAAACACCAGTATCACGACCTGCTGCCATTTCCGTACTCTGAAGAGTCACTGGCTCATGTTTGTGAACGGGTGATGAAGATACAGGATTTTCTGGGCACAGAACTGGTCATTGAGAATGTCTCGACCTATCTGCAATACCGGGATTCGAGTATGACTGAAGGGGAGTTCCTGAAGTCGCTTTGTAACAAAACAGGCTGTGAAATTCTGCTGGATGTTAATAATGCCTATGTGAACGAGATCAATCATGGCATAGATGCCCGTGATTTTATTGCAGGCCTGCCTGCAGAGTGTGTCCGGGAAGTCCATCTCGCTGGATATGAAGATAAGGGCGAGTATTTGATTGATGCCCATAATAATCTGGTTGCTAACCCCGTCTGGGAGCTGTATGAGTACCTGGTAGAGCTCTATGGTGAGAGACCCGCCTTGATCGAATGGGACAATGATATCCCTGCATTTGATGTATTGATGGAGGAAGCAAAGCGTGCTGATAAAATACTCTCAGCTTCGATTGATATGCCTGCTAAATCGCTAAAGGCGGCTGCACGATGACTGATGCCGTGACACTCAATACCAGTCAGCGATTGTTTTCAGAGATGCTGGACAATCCTGCAGCGGATGATCCCTTTATAGCCATACTGGAGAAGAACCCCCGTATCCCGGGGCAGGTGGCGACGGACATCTATCAAAACAATACCATTGGCTGTCGAAAGCGGACGCTACAGGCCATTTACCCGGTGATTGAAAAAATACTTGGTGTTCGTTGTTTTGACAAACTGGCACATGATTTTGTGGTGGCTTCACCGTCTTTTGATTCCGACCTGAATCTTTACGGGGCCGGTTTTTCAGGTTTTTTGCTGAAGCTTGCAAATACTGAACATGCTTTTTTAGAACTGCCCTATTTGAAAGATCTGGCCACTCTGGAATGGTTGTATCATAAGACTTATTACTCTCCTGACGATTTACCACTCCCGGCTAGCCAGTTTGCTGGTTTAGATGCCTCCATAAGCATTGAACGCAGCCGCTCACTGTACAGTATGAGCTCCCTGTATCCGGTATATGCTATCTGGCAAAACCATCAGGGAGATGACAGCGTGAATGAAGTCCCGGCACTCACTGATGAGGAGTTCATTATAATTTTTCGTCAGCAGGGCCACCCGGTAGTGCAGCAACTCGACAGAGAAGAATGGAGTATTTTGCAAAGTGTAGACGCGCAGACAGGACTGGACGGCATGGTACAGAGTGCACTGGTAGACGGTGTAGACATAGAACATAAATTGCCATTAATGATTGAACGGGGCTGGCTGAGGTTTTGTCAATGTGCGTGAAACCAGGGTGTTAGACAGGGAAAATCTGCAAAAGCTACACCGTTATGCCTACTCCTTGACGGCAAATGAAGCCGATGCCTATGACCTGTTGCAAAGTGCCATTGAAACCAGCCTGAATAGGCCTGCTGACAGCAAAAACAAAACCATCGCCTATATCCGCGTGATTATGAAAAATCGCTTTATCGATGAATATCGCCACAAGCAAACATTTCCGCTTGAAGATATCGATGACCACAGTCCGGTCAGTATTGATGAGTCCTCACTGGAAGACGTCGTCATTGCCAGTCATGACCTGGCCAGTCTGTGGAAAACCCTTGAATCAGTCGATCGTGAAGTGCTTTTCTACTGGGCAGTAGAGGGTTTTAGCATGAGAGAGATTGCTGACAAGCTCGAAATTTCACGTGGCACCTTATTGTCACGCATACATCGACTGCGTAAACGCCTGACGGCAGAGGAAGATGACACGCAGAGGGGGCTGGCATGAAACCATCACAGAAAAAACCATTAAAGCAACAGTTGCAGCGGCATATAAACCAGGTGCAACTGGACAATAGCCAATTCGCTGCGCTGGAAAGTCTGATGAAGAAGGGTGCTGATAATGTTGAAGCACCTGCAGATCGTTATTTATGGCGTTCATTTGCCGTTGCAGGCATGTTACTTGTCGCCATCGTGTCTGTCTTCATGGTCTCACAGTTCCCAGGCAAGAGCTTAGAAAATATGCCACAGCTGATAGCAAATGAAGTCGTGAGTAATCACCTGCATATGAAGCCGCTGGATGTGAAGGCCGGTTCAATCAACAAGGTAAGAGGCTATTTTACAAAACTGAATTTTCTGCCGGTAGAAAGTAAGCTGCGGGCCCTGAATTCAATGCAGCTGATCGGGGGGCGTTATTGTTCCCTGCAGGGAATTACCGCTGCCCAGCTTAGAATGAGGCAGGGTCAGAATTTACAGACTCAGTATCAGACTGAATACTTACCGGAAGTCTTCGGCGATTTGCCGCGCCTGGAAGATGGCGAGAGCCCGCTTATTGTTTATGCCAAGGGTATCAAGGTCAAGATCTGGGTTGAAAAAGGATTATTATTCGCGCTAACTGATTCGCCGGCGGTTAATGGAGTTAAGGAGATTAACTAATGAGAGCGTTGAAAAGATTTCTGTTCGCAGATGAATCACACAGCTGACCGGTTGCAAGCCGACCTGTAAATGCCCTGCGTTTGCATGATATACATGGCAATGTTGGGGAATGGGCCTCGGACTGGTTTGCACATAAGGCTATTGCCGATTGTGCGGCAATCTAAATGGCCGCGCTGGTGGAAAGCAACGGGTAGTTAGAGAGGGTTCCCGGGATGAGAATAAGCTGAATCTGCGTAGTTCATTTCGAAAGGCAAAAAACTGTCTGTTAGCGGCCAAAGTATTTATGGGCCGACAGGGTTTCGGTGTGCGAATGATTAGCGCTCAGTAGAAACCACTAATTTTGTAAAAAACAATAAACATATAAACCCGCTCATTTCCATAATTCGGCGGGTTTTTTCGTTCTGCTGTCGGTCGCAGACGTCGTTGCCGGTCTGCTATGGGCTGTTAAATCCTGGCAGTTCGATGACATGGAAGGGGCGTTACAGCAGATTTTATGGATTTATTACGGGTGAAGAGATTTATCCAGAAAAAAAGAATGAAGACGCAAAATAAGTGAAATAAAGGCTTAATGATGAGTTCCTGGTAAATCAGCCGTATGTAACGCGTGGAAAATTTTATTTAAGATTATGTGAAGAATGATATTGATTCTTATTCTTGATTAGTGAGTTTGTATATAACTATATAATTATTTTTATGCCTGAGTATAAGTACAATCAATCAAATATAGGGAGAATTGAATAGTAATACAAGGTTTAATCATTTAAAATTTGATCCGTTTTAAAATAACCGAATATTTACTGAGGAGTTATAAGTAATGTTTACAATCAACCCTTTCGCTGACTTAACGGCGTCCATCCCTGCATATGTTATGCAAGCATATGTCATTGTAATGTTCATTTTCGTTATCGGCGGAACAATACTAGACATGCTTCATAAGAAAAGTGCACAGTACTTTTTTGAGAATGCAAAGAAAGCAGAAAAGGCTGCAAAGCGCACAGTTAGCGGCGGCGAAAAAGCTTCAATAGCGATTCAAACCGTTACTAGCGAAGTTTTGACTTCATCAGAATTCGCCAATCCTAAGCGTAGACTCTCCCATCTATTAACTATGTACGGCTTTATAATCTTTGTCGTCACAACGGTGATCATGATTTTCAGCAGTGCAGACGCTACCGCGAAAATTGTTCCTGTATTGTGGCACATTGGTGCGCTGATGCTGTGTGTTGGCGGTTACTGGTTCTGGTTCTCAATTCGTGTCGATGTCAATTCAGAAGGCAAGAAATGGTATAAATTAGACCGCGCAGATCTATTCATTGTTTCACTCCTAATGACATGTACATTTGCTCTTATCTGGTCAGTTCTACAGTCTAAAGGCGTCGCTGGCTGGGATATGTTGGCTTTTGCACTGTTTATCCTTTCTAGTACAGTACTGTTCGTCGGTGTTTACTTCTCTAAATTTGCCCATATGTTTTTCAAGCCTGCTGCGGCATATCAGAAGCGTATTACTGTCGCAGATGGTTCAAGAGAGAATCTTCCTGGTGACTTCGATCTTTCTGACCCAGAAGTGCAGAAAATGTTTCCGGACATCCCGCAGTATATGGGAAAAAATCCAGAATACATGGGGCATGGGATCAGACGTGAGTCAGCAAACCATTACTAACATTAATTTAACTATTACTTAAGAAAGAGAGAATATTATGCCTACTTTTGTATATATGACTCGTTGTGATGGTTGTGGACAGTGTGTTGATATCTGCCCATCTGACATCATGCACATCGATAAAACACTTCGCCGTGCTTACAACATTGAACCTAACATGTGCTGGGAGTGTTACTCCTGTGTAAAGGCCTGCCCTCACCACGCAATTGATGTCCGTGGTTATGCGGATTTTGCTCCTCTGGGGCACTCTGTACGAGTGCATCGTGATGAGGAGAAAGGGACTATTGCGTGGCGCATCAAGTTCCGTAACGGTAAAAAAGACATGGAATTACTGGCGCCTATCACTACCAAGCCCTGGGGCACTGCGATACCACAGCTATCTAACGAAGCAGCACCAGGCAACGAAATGGTAGACAGTGAGTTACTGTTTAATGAGCCTAAGTATGTCCGCATGGATGACGGTGGTTTGCATACGCTGGAATCCAATGGCTTGACTCTTAAAGAAGGGGTGTACTACTAATGGCCTATAAAACTATTATTGAAGACGATATCGATATTCTGGTAGCAGGTGCAGGCCTTGGTGGCACCGGTGCTGCATTTGAAGCAAGATATTGGGGCAAGAACAAGAAAATTGTTATTGCAGAAAAAGCAAACATCGATCGTTCGGGTGCGGTAGCCCAGGGTTTATATGCGATTAATTGTTACATGGGTACACGCTTCGGTGAAAACAATCCAGAAGACCACGTGCGTTATGCGCGTATGGATCTGATGGGCATGGTTCGTGAAGATCTGGCCTTTGATATGGCGCGTCACGTTGACTCCGCTGTTCACCAGTTCGAAGACTGGGGCCTGCCTATAATGAAAAACCCGGAAACCGGTACTTATCTTCGTGAAGGTCGCTGGCAGATTATGATTCACGGTGAATCATACAAGCCAATTGTTGCAGAAGCAGCGAAAAAATCAGCGGATAAAGTATTCAACCGCATCTGTGTAACCCATATGCTTATGGATGACGCCAAAGAGAACCGCGTCGCAGGTGCTGTTGGTTTCAACGTACGTACTGGTAACTACCACGTATTCAAAGCTAAGACTGTTATCTGTGGTGCCGGTGGTGCTTCGAACATCTTTAAGCCGCGTTCAGTAGGTGAAGGTGCAGGCCGTGTCTGGTACGCACCCTGGTCATCGGGATCTGCGTATGGTCTTATGATCGAAGCAGGCGCGAAAATGACCCAGATGGAAAACCGTATCGTGCTGGCTCGATTCAAAGACGGTTACGGCCCAGTCGGTGCATACTTCCTGCATCTCAAGACTTATACACAAAACGGTCTGGGTGAAGAGTACGAATCCAAGTGGTTCCCAGCGCTGACGGAAATGGTAGGCAAAGAATATCTGGATACGGAAGGCCAGCATTTGTCTCACAAGCCAATACCGACCTGTTTGCGTAACCATGCATTCATCAGCGAAGTAAATGCCGGTCGTGGTCCAATTCATATGGTAACCATGGAAGCATTCCAGGATCCTCATCTTGAAGAGATTGGCTGGCACAACTTCCTGGGCATGACCGTTGGTCAGGCGGTACTTTGGGCTGCAACTGATGTTGATCCCAAATACGAAAACCCTGAATTAACAACTTCTGAGCCATACGTAATGGGTTCTCACGCAACAGGTTGTGGTGCATGGTGTTCAGGTCCTGAAGATGTCTCGCCTGAAGAATATTTCTGGGGCTACAACCGTATGACTACGGTCGAGGGACTTTTTGGTGCAGGTGATGCGGTAGGTGGTACACCACACGCATTCTCATCGGGTTCTTTCACTGAAGGTCGTCTGGCTGCTAAAGCTGCCTGTAAATATATTGACGATGGCAAAGCAAATGGTATCAACGTTTCTGACAAGCAAATTGCAGATCTTAAAGAAAAGATTTACAAGCCAATGGAAACTTATACCGTTTATCGCAATGAAATCGTTGCGGGTTCTGTTAACCCTAACTACATCAACCCACGTCAGGGTCTTGATCGTCTGCAGAAGCTGATGGACGAGTACTGTGGTGGCTTTGGTGTGAACTACATGACCAACGAGAAGCTCCTGCAAATCGGTCTTAAGAAGATGGCGGTTTTTGGGGAAGATCTGGAAAAAATCGCTGCTGAAGATATCCATGAACTGCTGCGCGCATGGGAACTGAAGCACCGTTACCTTACTTCTGAGTCTGTCTTCCAGCATACCTTGTTCCGCAAGGAGACACGTTGGCCTGGTTACTACTACCGTGGTGATGCGATGAAGCTGGATGATGAAAACTGGCATGTACTGACAGTTTCACAACGTGATCGTGAAACAGGTGAATACACGATGGAAAAAGCACCTCTTTACCATCTGGTAGGTGATGCCGAGAGTTAAGCAGATTAAGGCTTGATTATTCAGGCCAATTAACAGCTTTACGTTAAAAAAGGACCGGCATGTATAGTGTTGGTCCTTTTTTTATCTAGGGAAGCTCTGATTAAGTCTGGTAGAAAAAGATTGAGAGCCAAAATATTCAAATTCGAGGCGCGAATCGAACGGCCGCTCAATGACGTCCAGTCATCGCGGCACTTGTACATCCATGTACTTCGCAATAGTTAGCTCTTGCGAAGGTTCGCAACGAAGAAGTTGGATATTATGGACTCAAGGTTTTCGTTCATGATTTATCAGAGCTACCCTATAGTGTGGTTTGGCTACGCTGTAAATAATATTAAAAAACATTGTGTTTTTTAATGGAGATAATTATATGAATATTATTGAACAAACAGATGAAGAGATTTTAGAGCTGGCGCATCCAATGTGGGCTGATCTTGTCAAATACTCGAATGAAGGGAACTACGGTGCTTTCACTCGAAACTTTTCAAGTGCTATGCAAATGGGTGCGAATGAAATAGAGATGGGTAAGCAGTTTGCAAGAAGCGACCTGGCGAAAAACCTGTCTGATGATTACGACTATCTTGGCATGATACGTCGTGGTGAACATGTATCGGTTCTGTATAAACAGAAAAATTCCAAAGATGGAAGTGAATGGCTGGGCAGACTGGTGCTGGGTTATGAAGATGACAAGGTAAGAATCTTTGGTGCTACCTTGTTCTAATACAGGTTTTTCAAAGGAACCTCTGATCTATCCATGAACTTGCATCTTACACCTAAAATATCCAGCTTCTGCGTTGCAAATCTTCGCAATTGCTGGCTATTACGTGCGATTCGCGCCTTGAATCTGAACATTTTAGGCGCAACCTGCTTCGTCCAGAATAAATCATAGGTTCCGTTCCAATAACAGGAATTTCTTTTATGTCAGATACAATACAAAACGAAAAATTCGTTGAACTAAATTATAAGATCATCGATAAAAAAACCGGTGACGTACTTGTTACTGTTGATTATCCTCTGGGCTATGTTCATGGTGTAAATGATATTATGAATGAACAGGTGACAAGAGAACTGGATGGTAAAAAAGTGGGCGATATCATCGAAGTGCCGATTGACACTAAACAGTTATATGGTGAGAGAGACGAATCACTGGTATTTACTGATCATATCGAAAATGTACCGGAAGAATATCGGGAAATTGGTATGACCATTACCATGGAAAATGATAAAGGTGAGCCCAGAAATTTTATTGTCACTCGCTTCGATGACGAAACATTAACAATCGATGGAAATAATCCACTGTGTGGTAGAGAGGTAATTTTCACCTTGGAAGTTTTGACCATACGTGAAGCATCTGATGAAGAAATCGACCTTGGTGGTGCAGTAGACGCCGATCCGGATATCAATGAAATTCTCAAATAATTATAGTTTTTATCCAGACAACAGGGCACTGGAACAGGCGATAGTCCATTCTATTAGCTTACTTGGTGAAGAGTTAACAGAAGATGCCAGACTCGATGACGAAGTCACTGTAGCGGATAATTTTCTTTACACACGGGGCAATTTCGAACAGCACCGTTTCAGCTCCAATATCCTGGATACTGCACGTGAGGCACTAGAGGCAGTACTGACAGAAGAATATCGAACTCAGGAACCTGTGGCCTGGGCCGAGACACAGAATAGTCTTGGCAATATACTCGCAGCACTAGGGCAACAGCAGAGAGATGTTGATTTGTTTAAAAAGGCAATTCAGTCTTTTAATAATGCGCTTGAAGTATTTAATCAGGAGAAATATCCGCTAGACTGGGCAGCAACACAATATAACCTGGGAACTGCGTCGCAAGCACTTGGCAGACAAGAGAGTGACTCGAAATTATTGAAAGTATCCATTGATGCCTATACCAACGCGTTACTCGAATGGACTCGTGAACAGATGCCGCTTGAATGGTCAGCAACCATGCATCAACTCGGTGCCACTTTTCATGCTTATGGCAATGTCCTTAAGGGCAATCGAAATCTTCAGAAGTCCGTTGTCGCTTATAAGAATGCACTTGCAGTACTCGATGCAGATAATTCAGCGCTGGAATTAGCCGCTGCACATAATAGTCGCGGTGCGGTGCTGCATAATTTAGCCGAATCAGAAGAAAACGCAGAGCGTCTGGAAGAGGCGTTAAGATCTTATGATACTGCTTTGGCGGTATGCATGGAGCAGCAACTCCCTATTCATCTTGCAGTAATCTGCAGGGTAAATAAGTCTACTGCACGAGGAGAGCTGGCTGAAATAACGAAAGATCCGGTTTTAGCGGAAGAGACGGTAGATGACTTTGAAATGATTGTTGAGTTATTTCACGCTTCCTTGCAACCACTCTGTTTAAAACACTGCGAGGAGCAGCTGAAGAAGGCGCAGTTACTGGTAAAAGCGCTTAGCGGCAATGGCTGAAATTGAGGCTCCTTAAATCCGCTCTGAAAGTTTATAATCCACATTAATAAAAGCGCCAATATCTGCCAGAAAACGGATGGTTCTTGCGCCGAAACCCACCTCTGGACTTGATTCCTCTTTATCAACAGATAAAGTCAGTACTACTCCCATCCTGGGAGACAGGTTGTGGCTTTTACATATTTGAACAATTTTTTCTTCAATGGGTTCCAGCTGCTTTATGATGATGTCCGTCAGAGCGTAAACGTCCACATCTGCTTCGTCACTAGTGACAGTGTCTGTCGATAACTCCCATGAACTTATCACGGGCTTGTCCAACCCACTGCTGGCACCGGCGCCATTGACTGCGGTGGGTTCTATGCCAAGCAGGCGTGTGATGTCATCCGGGTTGAAATGATAACCAGCGAGTGCGAAGTAAGCCCGTCCTTTATTCGAAGCCAAGTTAGTTTCCCCGTCAATAAATACTAGATATGGCCTGAGATTATAGCGTGTAGGGCGAATAAATGTTGTGTTGGGGGTATCTTAGAATTATGTATTATGACTGTGAGGCCTGATGGTTGGCTGAGGTCAAAAATTTGGCGTGATAAGTCAATCATTTTCCTTTTACCCCGTTTAGTATTCAACCATCTAATGGTAACGAGAGACATGCTGATGAGCAAAAACGAATTAAAAAACTGCAGTGAAAAGGACTTGATAGACCTGGCAAGTTTCTGGAGTCGTTTGATAGATGAACTTGAACTAAAAAACCCGGACGATGTGTTGCCGGAAATGCGAGAAGCACTGGCAGAAACAGAGACCTGCCTTGAAGTACTTACCTCAGGCACCACATAACCATGATGTATTACATCGTTTTTACTACAGTTCTCACTGGAATGCGGATGAGCAGACTTTATCTGCCTGCTATCTTACTGTCTGCTACATTATCATTCAGTTCTTCCGCATTGTCAGATGAAAGGCTGGCTGATGACAAGCAGTGCGTGATTCTCCTTCACGGGCTGGCCCGCACCAGTCATTCCATGGATAAGATGGAGCAGGCTCTGCTTGATGCAGGCTATCTCACCGCCAATATCGATTATCCTTCGCGAACGCTGAAGATTCAGGACCTTGCTTCGTTGGCTGCCAATGAAGGGCTTGCCTCATGCCAGTCACAGGCGGCCAGTCAGATTAGTTTTGTCACACATTCAATGGGTGGAATACTGGCACGTTATTATCTGGCTAAAAATTCACACCCCCAGCTGGCTCGGGTCGTTATGCTGGCACCCCCGAACAAGGGTTCTCTGGTAACCGACCAGTTTCGAAATGAGCAGTGGTATAAATGGGTGACCGGGCCGGCTGGTCAGCAGCTGGGTACCGGCAAGGACGGCATTCCGGGTTTACTCGGTGCCGTGGATTATCCGACAGGCATTATTGCCGGTGATGAACATAGCCCGATCGACAACTGGCTGGCCGAGATTATACCTGGAGAGGATGACGGCAAGGTGTCGGTAGATCATGCGAA
>JBLYYR010000077.1:0-11813 GCA_048550195.1 Arenicellales bacterium | reverse complement strand
ATTTTGCACCAAAGCAAGCTAATTAATGAATCACGATTATTCATACTCATGATAGAATTATAAAGTTAACATCCAGTTTTCCCTCTTTTCAGGGCAACAACTCAATAACAAAAAGGACTAACTTATGGATCTCATTTCTTTAGCCATTTTTCTTGGCATTGGCGCGCTGGCAGGTTTCCTTGCAGGCAATATTATGAAAGGCCAGGGCTTTGGCCTGCTTGGCAATATCATTATCGGCATCGTCGGTGCTGTTATCGGTGGTTCTGTGTTTGGCTTGTTGGGGATTTCTGCAGGCGGAATAATTGGATCATTGATTACGGCAGTTGCCGGCGCAGTTATCCTGCTTTACCTGGTGAGTTTGATTAAAAAAATGTAAGTCAGACTAAGGACGAAGGATAAAAGAAGAATCAACTCCACGACCTTTCGTCCGTAATCCTTAGTCTTTCATCTGCCCTTAAGGCGATTCATCCCGATACTGTTTTGGTGTAATGGATTCACCAAACAGCAGGGCAGTGTGAATCAGCAGGCGTTCCACTGAACTCAGTCGATTGCGGTCTGCCAGTACCTGCCTGGCCATTTCTGGCTCATCGGTGATGATGCCGTCAACACCCAATGACATCATACGGGACATTGATATCGGATCGTTGACAGTCCAGACAAATATCTTTTTACCAGACTCATGTACACGCCTGACGAAGCCCCCTGAGGCCATGCCTATAGATACGGCAAGGAAGTCTGTTTCGAGGCTGATGATATCACCTATAGCCGTGGTTGAAAGAAGGCCTGTCTTCCATTCCGGGCGCAATGAACGCATCTTCTTAACCGCATCGTATTTAAGTGACATAATGGCCGTTTCATCGACCATTCCAGTCGCCTCGACAATTTCAGCCACACGCTGTTCCAGTTGTTGGTCATGGCCGTAATATTTCAGTTCAATCACAACCTTTGCTTTGCCTTTTGATAGTTCTAATACTTCTTTCAGTGTCGGTACTCTTTCCGCTGAGAATGCGGGGTCAAACCAGCTGCCGATATCAATTTCTGCCAGCTGTGGAAGGGTAGCATCCCATATCCTGGTTTTGTTCCGGGCGAGTTTCATGAAATCGCTGTCGTGCATGACAACAACCTCACCAACAACAATTTCCTGAACATCGAGCTCAATCCAGTCAGTCTTGTCAGCAATTGCCTGACGAAAGGCGGCAAGGGTATTTTCTGGGGCTTTTCCCGCTGCACCGCGATGGGCGATTATTAATACCTCATCGCTGGTTTGAATACCTTGAATCAGCCAGGCACCTGTCATACCCGCGATGGCTACACCCACAATCAGAGCAACAGCAATCCTGCCTTTTGTCAGGCGGAATGAAATTGATCTGGATGATTGAAGGTCATCAAGTAATTCTGCTTCGAACTGTGGGCCGGTCTGCTTATAGAGCCCCATAATCAGGTAGGCAAAACTGCCGGAGGTGAACACAGTCAGCAGGAAATTACCCAGCATAAAAATGAAGGACAGCCCTCCAAGAACAAGCACCAGCAGGCTTAAAGAGTCATTGACCGTTGGTACTATCCATGAGCCAAGCAGCTTTATCGAGCCCAGCAACAGTGCCCCAAGCAGAAGTGCCACTGTGCCCCATGACAGCAGCATTACCAGTACCAGTTTGCGATTCCCCAACACAATACGGCTACTCTCAGCAAAGGAATCAGCTGGTGAGACATCGTCAAATAATACCAGCGGCACTGCAAGCGACCAGCTGAGCAGTTTACGTATCAACAACACCGCCATGGTAATTAACACGATGCCTATCAGAACAATAGCCGTCAGGAATTCAGGTGGCTTTACAGTCAGGTAATAATTGATGTCGAATTCAGTGATAAGAAATAGTGCTATCACTCCGCCCAATGCTAACAGGGGCAATGTCAGCAACAGCACACGGGCAACCAGTCTGGTGGCAAAAAAAAATAACTTCTTTAACCGGGCCGCGGTAAATATCAATGCATCGACAGTGCCTACCTGCTTGCCATTCATCACACCAACAGCAATACGCATCAATGCTGCCTGCTCAAAGGCCAGAATTGCAATCAGCAGGGCGGCGAACAGAATCAGTACAATCATGCCTACCGGTGACAACAGGAAATAGGCAATGTCCTGGTCTGCCAGTGCCGTTTGCCCCGACAGTTTTAATAAAAGCCTGCCGGTTAAGCCAATCAGCGGCGCGAAAAGTACAATGCCCAGAGCCGAATAAGCCAGATGAGTAATAAATACCTGCTGCCAGGACTGGTGCAGGTAACCCAGAACCTGCTTCCAGGCGTTTAACACACTATTCATGTGTTTGTTTTATTCTTTTTGTCCTGTCAATTATCCTCTGGCGGCAAACTGTCATACTCCCGGGAACAAACAATGGCACGATCGTAATGTGTATCCTCTGGAAAGGCCTGAGCGATGACCCAAATCTGGTTGATCTCTTCACTGAGTTTGGGAAGAATTGCCATGGCATTGCGGGTACGGGTTTCGTCGAAGAAAGCAAAGGGTTCATCGAGGAAGATGAACTGGTCACCACCGCCAGTGGTATTAACCAGTTCCTGTGACAGGGCAAGCCTGACTGCGAGCATTATCTGACGCTGGGTGCCGCTGGAAATTTCATCGAGATCCATATAATCACGTTTAAGGCTGGAGAAGGCACGTACACTGAGGTCGTCACCTATATGTAAATGTTCATAGCGTTCCTCAGTAAATAAGGGCAGGGTACGGCTCGCCAGCTCACGCAGATCCTTGTTAAATCGTTGTGAAAAATGCCGCCCGGCACCGGTAATGAGTTCGTCTGCGATTACTCGCAACTGGATACGATGCTTTACATCATCCAGTTTCTCGTTCAGATTGCTGATAACTCCCATCAGGGCATCGACCTTTGCAAGTCTGCCTTGCTCTTTACTTAGTGAATCTTCCAGCATCTGTTGCGATTTCTGTTGTTCTGAGCTGGTATTTTCTAACAGTTGCTGCACCGGCTCGACGAGTGCAGTACTGCGGTCATTGCTCAGATTACAGTTTCGTATTGCGGACAGATCAGAAATGTTGACTGTTTCTTCTTCTGACAGATTGATCACCTCACTAACAGCCTGCAGTTGCGTTGCCAGTAACTCTCCATTTTTTTGTAATTCAGTAGACTTTCTTTTCATCTGGTATGAGATCAGCCAGAAAACAAGAAATGCAGCACCCGAAATAGCAAAGATGATTCCAAGCTGAAGGATGTATTGTTCATTCCATGCCGGAATATTATTCAGGAATTCGTGCAACTTCTGCGTATAGCTGGAATCAGGCATTTTATTGAACAGATACCAGCCTACACCTGCTAGCAGTGCGACAAGAAATGTAATGAAGGCCATGAGGCCAGTGAAACGTTTCATTGTACGAGCAGATTTAAAACGGGGAAGGGCATCTCGATAGTTCTGTGCGGCTTTGTTCAGCTCTTCATCATGTTTCTGCAGATCATCTCCAACCTGGCGGATCGTATCGACTTCAATCTCCAGTCCATTCAGTTTTCCCGGTTCAATCTTCAGTGCCTTAATATCGTCTTCAACTGCATTAATCTGTTCATCGATATCGGGCTGTTTGCGCTGCTCATTCTTTAAATCAACTGACAATTCTTGCGCCACCTTTTCCAGCGCCGAGATACCGGCCATGGTCTTAACCGCATGGCTATGCGGGTGGGGTGTAGTAATTTCACGTTGTGCCAGGTAAAACGACTCAACGAACTCTTCAAACTGATAACCCAGCAATTCGTCCAGTGCCTCGCTGACAGCATTGATACCTTTGGCAAAAGGGTGCTCTTCATCACCGGCCGGATAAAGGCGCGCACCGTGATTACCCTCGTTATCCAGGAAGCGGGCTATCTCGTAATCTTTATCGCCAATGGCAAAACCCAGGTGAACACTGCAGCGCGGCTCACCCCAGCGGATCACGCGAGTGATTTCGTCTTCGTCGATTGAAAAAGTGCGCCCGAACAGAGCAAAGCAAACCGTTTCACCGATGGTACTTTTACCGGATTCATTCTGGCCGCTAATGGTAATAACACCCCTGCGTGGAATGTCAGTAAGCTCAAGATGGGAGTATTTGAGGAGATTGTCTGCCGTAATATGGGTGATAATCATGAATTGGCCTCATCCATCGAACCAATCAGTTTGCGTAACACGAGTTCCATTGCTTCCTGGTAGGAGGTTTCATCAAAAGGACTGTCAGAGTTTCTCCTACGTTCAAATTCGGTCTCGCAGAAGTCAGCAAAGTCACGTGCGGGGCCCTGTAGATCTGATTGGCTTAAGGGTTTATCTTTATCTGTCATTGCTCTGATACCTATCGTTTATTTGAACTTATCATATTCATTTTTGATCAATTACTGAAATCATTTGCCATTTTAAGTGCTTTTGTTATTTCTTCGTCTGTGTTGTAGACATGAGGTGAAAACCTCACGCCACCACCACGCTCTGCACACATGATATTCTGCCCACGTAAATAATTGAATAATTGGCTAGCAGGGCAGATGCAGTGCCTGAAAGTGACTATTCCTGACTTCATTGATGCTATGTCGGTAAAAATAGCTTCAAGATTACTGCTTTTATGAATAATTTCATGCATTAGCTGAGTGTGATGTAGAATTCGCTGTTCGATAACCTCTATGCCAATTTCAGTAATTAGTGACAATGAAGAAGCGAAGGCCTGTATACCCAGAATATTAGGCGTTCCGCTTTCAAAACGACGTGCACTATTCGCCGGCTGCCAGTTTTTATCATTAAAATCTCCATATTTTTCAATCATATGCCAGCCATACTGAAAGAGCTTTATCATGCTCTGCCACTTTTTTCGACAATAGAAAAGTGCAATGCCTTCAGGTCCTAATAGCCATTTATGGCTGTCTGCCATCATAAAATCGATGTTTGCGGCCTCTACATCGACAGGAAAGGCGCCCAGCATCTGTATGGCATCAACGCAAAAGGCGACATCTCGTTCTTTACAGGCTTTTCCAAGTATTTCCAGATTCAGACGTAATCCACTGGCATATTGAATAGCACTGATGGCCAGCATACGGGTGGAGTCATCCATGGCGTCAATCAGGGCCTGTTCAGGGCTTTTACCCTGCTGCCTGAGGCTTATCTCTTTGAAAACAACGCCCTGGTTAGTTAAAGCCTGCCAGGGAATTCGATTTGAAGGGAATTCTTCATCGCTGCTGAGTACAGTGTCGCCGGATTGCCAGGGAAATCCCATAGCAACGACCGATATAGCTTCAGAGGTATTTTTAAGCAGGGCAATCTCATCGGCAGAAGAGGCATTGATGAATTTTGCCAGGTCAGCATGCAGCTGATCGCCATGTTCTGCCCAGTTAAGGTAGTTTTTAGTCCCTAAATGGACATATTCATCAACGAATGCCTTTACGGCATCGCCTGAACGCAAAGGCAAAGGTGCTACGGCGGCGTGATTAAGATAGGTCAGGTTTTTCTGCACCGGAAATTCGTGCACCAGGAGTTTGTCGAGTTCTTTTTCTTTCACATTATGTACTTTATGTTTTTTATTCGTGTGTTTATTTAATCACAAATATTGCAGGCTGGTGAGAATTCATTCGCAATTGCTGAACCAGTGGCGACGGAATGACTAACAGAACCGGGGGAGTACAGAATTAATCAGATTCTTCCGAAAAGGAAACAGCCAGCCTGCTTATCTGTAGATAATATATTAGTGCGTATAATGTATATTATGTTAAATATTATACATTGAATGCAGTAGGCACTAACCAGTTGCAGTTTTTGTCTAAGCCCCCTCTCTTTAGTCATCCCTGGCGATAACATGAATAAATGGATAGGTTACAATCTCTCAGTGAATATATTTTGAAAATAATGACAGGAGTACTGCATGGCAGGAACCAGCTTATTAGCCCTACTTGATGACATTGCTACCGTACTTGATGATGTTGCTTTATTGACCAAAGTCGCTGCAAAGAAAACAGCAGGTGTGCTGGGTGATGACCTCGCCTTAAATGCAGAGCAAGTGTCAGGTGTTCGTGCGGACCGTGAACTGCCCGTGGTGTGGGCAGTGGCAAAAGGCTCTTTTAAAAACAAACTCATACTGGTACCGGCCGCTTTGGCAATCAGTGCTTTTGCGCCATGGGCAATAACCCCGTTATTGATGGTCGGAGGTGCGTACTTATGCTATGAGGGCTTTGAAAAAATTACCCATAAAGTTTTGCATGATAAACATGCAGCCGAGGCTGAACATGCTGAAATTATCAAGGCAATTAGTGACCCGAACGTTGATATTGTCGAATTTGAAAAGGAAAAAATTAAAGGTGCAATTCGTACCGATTTTATACTTTCTGCCGAAATTATCGTTATCGCATTGGGTACAGTAAAAAATGTGCCAATGCTCACCCAGGTATTAGTGGTATCCGGGATTGCGCTGATAATGACCGTAGGCGTTTACGGTCTTGTCGCCGGAATTGTAAAACTGGACGATGCGGGCCTGCACCTGATCCAGGAGAAAGCCAGCAGCGCATGGGGTGTATTTAAACGGTGGCTGGGACGTGGAATACTACGTGTTGCCCCCTATTTGATGAAAACATTATCTATAGTCGGAACTGCCGCTATGTTTTTAGTTGGTGGTGGCATACTGGTGCATGGTATTCCTCTGGCATATGATGGAATTCATCATGCTGGCGAAGTCGTAAAATCATTGCCATTGGGAAATATTCTGGGAGCAATTACACCCCTGTTATTGAATGGTCTGGTGGGTGTTTTAGCTGGTGGTATCGTTCTGTTAGGGATAAATCTGCTCTCCCCTGTTATCAGTATTTTTAAAAAAGAGGCCTGATAAACTGAATTAACCAGCAAACCTGTCCGCATCGCCTTCCAGTGCTTTGGTAAGAAAATCAAAAATCACCCTGATGCGTGCGTTCTTATGTATTTCAGAATGTGTCACCAGCCAGATATCCTGCTCATGATAAATTTTGCCGGGATATAGCCGTTGCAGCTCCTCATGAGAATCTGCAATCAAACAACTAAGCATACCGCAGCCTATGCCAGAACGTGTTGCTTCAATCATCTCCAGATGACTATTTGATCTATGGCGGATATTCTCAGCAGTAAATAAGGATTCTAATATATTTCGTTGCGATGAATATCCCATGTCGGCATCAAAACCTACGTGGTAATGATTTTTTAAATCAGAGAGGCGTTTAGGCGTGCCGTGCTTCGCCAGATATTCCCTGCTCGCGTATAGCCCCATATTGAAGTGCCCTACTTTCCGGCAGATCAGGTCTGGCTGTTCCGGTCTGGCAAGCCTGACCGCTACATCGGCCTCTCGGCGCAGTAAATTAACGTTTTTATTGTCTATATTTACTTCAACAGATAATTGAGGAAATTCGGTTTGAAATTCTGCCAGTTTTTTCGGCAGCCAGAATATACCCAGGTCCTCAATCAATGAAAGCCGTACTGTTCCCTGTAATTGCTGATTAGCGCCGGTTGCTAGCCGTTCTATCGCAAGGGCCTCTTCCTGCATACGTTTTGCATTTTCAATGATGCTTTCGCCAAGCTCAGTTAATAAAAGTCCCTGGGCCGTGCGGGTAAACAGCACCGCACCAAGTTTCTGCTCCAGCAGCCCTATCCTGCGCCCGACCGTTGGCTGGCTGACTTTTAAACAGCGTGCTGCCGCAGAAAGACTGCCTGTTTCCGCAACGGTGACAACATCTTGTAGTGCTCGCCAATCCATACCTATTCAAATACTTATAGCTATTAAACAATAATTGGTAAAGACAATACATTAATATATAGCATAATAGAGTCGAACATTCACTATCAAAGGAGCAGTAAAATGAAACAGTTATATAAAACAATCTGCACAGTCACTATTCTTATGATGATGAACAGTGCGACAGCACAGGACGCCAATGATAACGACAATCATGAAACACTCTGGTTTTCAACTGCCACGTCTGCGTTGTTGAGCCGTAGCAGCACCGAACTGGCAATTAATCACATTAGCCGTGGCTTACGTTTAGCCCAACACGCATTACAGCAGGATTTGACTCAATCTGATCAGATGATCGCAAATCATAACTTATGTGTAGGTTATCTAAGCTCAGGTGAGGCTGAAACAGCAAAACCCTACTGCACACTTGCTACTGATCTTGCGCAGCAATCATTCACTATTAGCAAGATTCGAGGGGCTTACTACCTGTCTGAGGATACAAAGAAGATAGATGCACTGACTGAAAATTCAGTTTTACAGGTGGTACTGGATAATATTGGCCACCATAATTCCCATATTCACCTCTCATTGTTTCAATAGAGAACATTTTGAAATATAGATAGAGTCTTCACGTCTATCGAGGCCGGGTTAAACTAATTAACGCAATCTGTAGCGGTGTTATCGTGAATATAAGAGTGCCCCAGATCTCTTCGAGGAGGATATTCACGAAGTCAGACTATAAAGACCTGATTTTATTTTACGTACTGCTCCCTTTTTTTATCCGTAAGCGCTTTCAGAAAACTTGTGATTTCATTCACCTGCTGATCAGTAAGGTCTTCATCAAGTTGCAGTTTGGCCATTTTGCGCACAGCTTCATCCAGTGTTTCAATTTTTCCATCATGAAAATAAGGTGCAGTTAAGGCCACATTACGCAGTGGTGAGACTTTAAATGTCATGCGGTCATTTTCATCATTTGTAAGCGTGTATATACCCTGATCTGTCTGGTTCTCGTAAGGGTTTTCCTTGCCAAGCGGTTCATAGGTTTCCCCACCAAGGAGCGTCCCATCATGACAGGATTTACAGTCTATCTTCAAAAATGTTTTCAAACCACGCTGTTCAATCTCGCTTAATGCGGCCGCATCACCATTCATGAAATCATCAAAACGGCTCGGTGTTATTAAGGTGCGCTCAAAAGCCGCAATGGCTTCAGCAATATGCTGGTAAGTGATGGCCGGTTTATCAGCAGGGAAGGCTTTTGTGAAAGCATTCTGATACTCAGCAATGCCCTGTATTTTTTGTACCACTGTTTTCTCATCGGGCATACCCATCTCGATTGGATTAAGAATCGGCCCTTTGGCCTGCTCAACAAGATCTTCTGCACGGCCATCCCAGAACTGGCTGTCCTGCCAGCCGGAATTTAAAACTGTCGGACTGTTGCGAGTTCCCTTCTCTCCTCTTGCACCGGGTGAGGTGGGCAGATTGTCAACACCGGCAAAACCATCGTCTAAAATATGACAGGAGGCACAGGACTGCTTGTCATTAATAGACAGGCGCTTTTCAAAATACAGTTTTTTTCCCAGTGCGATGCGTTCCGGTGTGTCATTTTCTGAACCTGGCATAGTCTCCGGCAAAGGTGAAAAAAAACGGTTTGCGCGAGATATCAGTAGATCAACATCACCCGCAAAAGCGTTTGCTGTCGCCAGCAGCAGGCAGACAGATAACGGCCAGATAATAATTTTAGTTTTCATCAAGCTTACTCTACTTTTCGTCGAAGGGAGTGTAAAGCAAATAGCACCTTTTAGCCTGGCGCTTTGCTTTGTACATAGCCTCATCAGCCCGCACAGCTAGCGTCCGAGCATAAAGGCACCTGGACAACTAACTGCCGTCCGGGCAGCATTGTGCATGCGGCACAATACCGTTACGGCTTTCGTACCAGCCTCGAGTACGGTTGACAATGTTAACAACAATCAGCATCACCGGCACCTCGATGAGTACACCAACAACAGTAGCGAGCGCCGCACCGGAGTTAAAACCAAATAGTGCAATAGCCGTAGCCACCGCCAGCTCAAAGAAATTACTTGCGCCAATGAGCGCAGAAGGCCCGGCTACGCAATGTGGTGAACGCACTGCCCTATTCATCAGATAAGCCAGACCGGAGTTGAAAAATACCTGGATAAGTATCGGCACCGCCAGCAAAAGAATTATCAAAGGCTGCTTAATTATCTGTTCACCCTGAAAGCCAAACAGCAATATCAGTGTCGTAAGTAAGGCAATCAGAGAGGCAGGATGCAGCCTGTCGAGCAGCCGCTGCAAGCGTGTTGCACCATTTTCCTGTTTCAGCAGCCAGCCGCGCCATAGAGTGGCTATGGTCAGTGGAATAACGATATAGACCAGCACAGACAGCAGTAACGTATCCCAGGGCACAGTAATTGCAGAAAGTCCCAACAGCAGGCCGACAATCGGGGCAAAGGCAAAGACCATGATTACATCATTCAGTGCCACTTGAGACAGGGTGAAATGTGGTTCACCTTTCGACAGATGGCTCCAGACAAAGACCATGGCAGTGCAAGGTGCGGCTGCAAGGATGATAAGTCCTGCAATGTAACTGTCGATCTGGTCAGCGGGCAGCCAGTCGCGAAACAGCCAGCCGATAAACAGCCAGGCCAGGGCAGCCATGGAAAAAGGCTTTACTGCCCAGTTAACGAATAATGTCACACCAACACCGCGCCAGTGCTGCCCTACCCCTTTTAATGCCCGTAAATCGATCCTCAGCAGCATGGGGATGATCATCAGCCAGACCAGCACGGCGACGGGAAGATTAACTCTAGCAATCTCCAGGCTGCCAATTGTATGAAAAACATCACTAAAATAATGTCCAAGCGTGATACCCACGACTATGCACAGGAACACCCAGGCAGTTAGATAACGTTCAAACAGCCCCATTTCAGCACCCTCTGCTTTTTTAGCTGTCGTTTCGCATTGTGCGCTCATGTCGCACCGCCAGCTTCTACAGCTGCTTCCCTGTCAATTAAATCTTTTACTCGCGCGCGAACTTCATCGCGCGTAGCCCGAAAAACATCAAGGATTTCATCTTCTGTACCGCAGGCCTTTGCCGGGTCATCTAGAGGCCAGTGTTGCTTGCGGGTCCCTGCAGGCAATACCGGGCAATGTTCATCTGCATGACCACAAACAGTAATCACCAGGCCTGCCTGATCCAGCATTATATCAGTCAGACGAGTAGATTCCTGATTTGATATATCAACACCTGCTTCTGCCATAACTTTGATGGCACGCGGGTTCTTGCCATGCTCCTCAATACCGGCAGAGTTAATCTTCCAGCCTGCCGGCGCGAACTGTTTGCCCCAGCCTTCGGCCATTTGGGAGCGGCAGGAATTTCCGGTGCATAGAAAGAGAATGTTCATAAGAAGTCCAGATTAATAATATGATAGATGCTTTAACCGCAGAGGTCGCAGAGCTACGCAGAGAAAAAATGTTAACCCGTCATGCACAACATGCAGCACTCGGGCGGTTTGGCATATCTGTCAGTGTGGTTTGGTCTTCATCATACGGTAGCTGTCCTGCTACTCCGACTGCTGTAGCGGCCAGCACCTGCTTCATCCATTCAGGTAATTCATCGTTCAAACGGTAGTAGACCCACAATCCCTGCCGGCGGTCACTGACTATTTGCCATTCACGAAGATGAGCGAGATGACGGGAAATCATTGGCTGTGATACCCCAAGTGCATGGATAAGTTCACAGACACACAGCTCCCCGTCCTTCTGTATCAGCATTAGCGCACGTAAGCGCAGTGGATGAGAGAGTGCGTTAAAGAATTGCTCTGTTTCAATCTTCATGGCCATTAATATATGGTTATTCATATATTACGTCAACCATATATTATAATATCGATGTGTGTTCAGTGCCGATAACACACAAACTGGAGCTGACTCCAGTCCAGGCAATAGTTGGTACTTTTCTTACGGAGCCTCTGGTAAAAAGGGCCTGGAGAAAATTTGTTAATTATTGCTTGATTGGCTTGGGCTGGTGTTAATTCCTAATAAGACATAGGGTGGACACCAACCCAACGCAGCT
>JBLYYR010000076.1:0-7811 GCA_048550195.1 Arenicellales bacterium | reverse complement strand
TAACTTAGAATAACTATGACGGGTAAAGAGAAAGGTAAGGATGGTCCGAAATATGATCCGGTAATAACGGAGCTTGATGAGCCAGGTTATTTTCGCTGGCGGGCTCACATGTTGGCAGGATTTATTTTCACAAACGACAAGATAATTGAACTGAAAGAGACTAGCTCAGGAACACTCCTAATTCATACAGAAACGTTCAAAGGATTACTTGCCCCATTATTTTGTGGGCAGATGGAGAAAGGCGTTCCTCCAATGTTAAATTCAATGAATAAGGCATTAAAGAATTTAGCTGAAAAATAAATTATACCGCAAGCACATAACAATACGCTGCACTTCACAATATCCTGTGAGCGAGGTCGTTATAGAGAGGAGGAAAATTCGTTTTGTGGTGCTATATTTATCTGAGCTGCGACAGGTATAATGGCTCACTTACTTCTCCTGGCTGGACATTACTGTGAATGATGAAATCAATTACAAAACTAACCCTCTGCACGGTGTTAGTTTAAAAAACTTGTTGATTGAAATGGTGAATCACTACGGTTTTGATATTCTCTTTGCCTATTTAAATATCAATTGTTTTAAGACCAATCCTAGTATTGATTCCAGTGTGAAGTTCCTTAAAAAAACAGATTGGGCGCGTGAAAAAGTTGAAGCTTTCTATTTGTATGAATTTAAAAACTTACCTAGAGCATCAGACGAACAGTTTCAACTGCCGCCTAGAAATCGCATTGTGCCAGAAAATCAAACACCGGGAGATCCAGCTGAATTAAGTCTAGAAGATGCTGAACGATTGCGCGAAAAACGTGCAAAGAAATCGGCTGAGTATGGCTCGGTTTCGGGTAAGAATTATGGCGCTCAACTAAACGCCCGGAATTCTAATGATCGAGGTAATGATGGCGCTCGGAAGGATGATCGCGAATCGCCGAATTCGTCAAGTACCTCTGTTGATAGTAATTTAGATCCATGGGCGAAGTGGAAAAAGTAAATTGGGTTTCAAGGTTTATGCAGTGTAGTAGACACATATAACATGGTTCAAAACTGACTTTCTTCAAACATCAGGGTATCGCGCAGTCTTATAACATGCAGGTAACCGGACGGTTTCACCGCCGGTTCTTTTGGTGTTATGTATAAATGATATTGACATGAGATATATATTTACTCTATTTAGTATGTGGAAAATTTACGAGCACTGAAATGTCATCCACCAGTTCTAGTTTTTCCTGGTTGGGATGTTGATCATTTGATAGCTGCTTAGTCTATGAATTCGGCATACATAACAATCACATTCAGTGGTTAGTCTTGCACTCTGAAACTGAAAGCCACTAAACTGTGACGTGATTTGTTTAAATTAATCAGAGGTTCCTTAAATATAAATGCATTTAACGGAGGGGGAGTAAAAAGAAAATGTTTACCTCAATATTAATTCTCACTTTTATCACCAGCGCAATTATTTGTCATTTTTTTGCAAAAAGTAGAGGTGAGAATGCAGTGTTCTGGGGTGTAATGGGAGGTGTTTTTGGTCCACTTGCAATTCCCTTTGTATTTATGGGAAAAAACAGGGAATAATTGACAATAATGATTATTTTCAGCCACGCTATCTCAGGCAGACGACTGTGGCGCCAGCCCCAAAATAATACAAGGATACGGCTTAGTTCATTTATTTACATTGAGTTCATTATCGAAGTAGTGGATGAAAGACCTCTGCCTCCCATGGCCTCATGGGCAGCATAATCCCGATAGTATGGTGTTTGTCCAGTGGTAAAGGGGAATCCTGACGGTGCAAATCTATGAATTCCCTTGAAAATGCCTGTATCTTATTGAGTAAGAGTTGCGCGGTAGTATCACTCAGTCTCGGAGATCTGTCAGCACCATTTGCATCAGGCAACAAAGATCATCTGCTCGATCGAGGGTAAAGCGTTTTGAGGCAAACATGCATTTTCATTTCCCTCGCTCATCTCTAATTTCGTGCAATCCCGGTATAAGTCAGGTGGAGACTTCTGAGCGCCCGTTTTAATGTCTCGATCAAGGCAGCAGCTTGTGCCATATCCTCTCCTTTATATCCATTACTATAAAAAGTATATAATTAATAGACTAATAGGAGACTGTTACGTTACATATTAAGAAAACGTTTATTTAAATGTAACTTTAATTAATTATTACCTTGAGTCCACGTAACAATAAGAGGTAATAAATCATGTCAATTTTTAAACGTTTGTCCACCACGTTTGTCTCACGCATAGATCGTGTCGTCAGTGAAATAGAAAATCATGACGCTGTCGTTCAGGCATCTCTCAATGATATGCGCAAAAAGGTCGCTGAAGCGAAAGTACGTCTGAATCGTGTCCGCCATGATGAAGAGCGACTTAATAACCAGATTATCGAACAGAAGGAAAAAGCGCAGCAATGGCGCAATCGAGCCGTTGAATGCTCGAAAAGTGACGAGGGCAGGGCGCTTGAGTGTGTCAGTCGCAGCCGCCATTGTGAGCAACAGATTCAGCGGCACGAACAGGCTCTTCTCCAGTATCAACAGACAGCTGAGAAACTAGCAAGTGATATTGAACTTACTGAACAACGCCTGGCGGAAATTAAGCAAAAACTCACCCTCATGCGGGCCCGCCAATCTACCAGCTCGGCACTGTATGCAACCAGTGAATACAATCTGGGTACTAGTCAACTTCTGGAAGACACCTTTGACCGCTGGGAAATTAATATTAGTGATACCGAGATGGCGATTGATAGCCAGCAGGATGTCGATCTCATGGAACGTGAATTCATTATGCATGAGCATGAAGATGAATTGAGAAATGAGTTGCAAGCACTGCTAGCCGAGGAGAAAAAATAATGAACACTTCACAGGATTCACATGCCCATTTTGGACATCCCGATACTCAACCTGGAACCGGTTTTGATCTAATGCAAAAGCTGCCCGGATTGCTGCGAGTACTGGGCACCGGTGTGCTTCTTATTGCTATGTACAGCTTTCTTGTTCAGGGCTGGCAAAGTGGCAACGATGTCCTGCGCTATCTCATGATGCTCGGTCATACCGGGGTTCTCGCTGCAATTGGTCTGGCTAGCGGGCATTGGCTCAAGGATGGCAAAGGTGCCCGCCTCTTGCTGATCCTGGCCCTGGTCTCTGTTCCCGCTAACTTCGCAATTCTGGGCGCCTTTATTTTTTCTCAACTAGCAGGAGTGGATATCAGCAATTACCCTGATCTCGTCGCCTGGACAGCCGGCAGCACGGGCATGATCCTGCTGACCAGTGCAGGTGCTATGCTGGTATTGATTCCAGTAACTTTTCTAGGATTTACCGTGCTTGCCCGCAGCATTTCAAAAGAGGTGTCACTACTATTTCTCGTAAGTAATGCTGCACTGCTGTTGCCACTACGTGATCCGCAGTTGGTTGCTCTGATGGTGCTGATGCTAACCCTTTTCAGCATCTTTTTCAGCAGTAAAGTGTCTCGTCAACAAATTGCCATAAGAACCCGCGAGGGCATCACAGCGCTGGGGCTGCTGTTTTTGCCTCTGGCTGTGCTAATGGTACGTAGCCTGTGGCTTTATTCAGTTGACTTCTTCCTGCTTTCGATGTTGTCCGCTGCTGGATTTCTAATGATCAGGCAGGCTTCAATCTTTCTTGAGCCAGATACAGGATTGCGCAATATACTGGATGCGCTATCCTTGCTGCCGGCGTTTGCAGTCATACCCTTTCTTAGTGGTGCAATGTTCGATGCAGCGATTATGTCCCGGTCACTGGTAATCCCGATGGCAGCACTCGTATCAGCTGGGATGGTCTATGATATATCATCTCGTAGTCCTTCTTACGCAACTGGATATCGCAATATCGCAATAGGCCTGGTCATGCTAAACAGTATTTACAATCTTTTTCTTGTTGCAAATCTGCAAGCTTCAATGATGTGTGTCGCTATCGGCATGGGGTTGCTTGTGCTGGGTTACCATAAACAGTTTCGAAATGTTTTCATAAGTGGAGCCATTCTGATACTGACAGGTACAGCGCATCAAGCCTATGCGCTGGTACATCACTTCGATTTGACTAGCTGGTTTAGTATGGCGGCCCTGGGTGTTGTTGCGATTGTACTTGCTTCTACCATTGAAACTCGAGGCGGGAAAATAAAATCCAGTCTGGAGCGATGGGTAGTTACCTATAAATCGTGGGAAAAATAGGTGCAGGAGGCCGGGCAGTAGGCCTGGCCTCCTGATCTATATATTGAGATGAATGAGAGGTGGCATCGTTGCAGATAGAGTCCGTTCATCTGCAGCAATGCTGTTTTCCAGGGTTGCCAGAAAAGCTTTCTCTGTGTACTTCAATCAACCATTTTCTTAAGGCCAGCTAGTGGTCGTACACGTACTCCTCTACTCTTTGGCCTGGCCTTGATAATGATTTCTTCGCCGGTGAAAGGATTTCTTCCTGGGCGTGCTTTAGTTGCTGGCTTACTCACACGTATAATTTTGAGAAGACCGGGGTAGGTAAATTCACCTGCACCACGAGGCTTGATGTGTCCTTGAATGATGTCTTTAAGACCATCGATGACTGAGCGAACTTCTTTTCGGCTCAATCCTGTTTCATCCATAAGATGATCAACAATTTGGCGCTGATTATATGGCTTGTTGATGGCTTTTATTTTCTTTTCGGTTACTACTTTTTTTGCTGCTTTTTTCTTTGCGGACTTCTTTTTTGCTGCGGCCATGGATTACCCCTGTAGAATATTGAAATAGTTAGCATAAATCTTAACAGTTTCTCTTCGATCTTACCGAGAGAACCAAAATATAAACAAAGTGCAATAAGTTTGCATTATTTTTTCTGTGTTATTTGTCTGAATTTCACAAATATGTTTTCAATTTTAGGCATAGGGCAACAAATAGAGCGATTCTGAAAAGGAAAGTATGTCGCCCGTATTATCGACTTCAGCTGGCAATCATTTCATTGCTTAACGATCAGACCATACAGCCATGGGGGATCGGCTGGGCTCAAATATCTCACCAAGCAGAAAGGCAGGCCATAGCAGCATTATCAGCATGCCGGCAGAAATGCGACGAAGGGGGTGGTTTATAGGTGGCATTGGGTGCTGGCGGCAGGCGGCCAGTTGATCTGCTTCACGAGTAATATAAACAATGCCTGCTGCAAAGTAACTCATCATAAAATATAGGGCTATATTCATTTCATCTCTCCTGACTGATTCAGCTTATTAACAATGACAACTGCTACGGATGAAACCTGTAAAGGCAATTGCTTTCTGGTTCAGGAGAATACAGCAGGAAGTGGATCAGGGAATGAGCCAGTTAATTAATTATAGACTTCTAGTGAATGGCTTAACATTTCTTTGATCTTTTCACGTAACTCGAGAGGCTCGATTACCTCACAATCCGGGCCATGCCGAAGAATATCCATTACGAGCTCTGTATCATTTGCGTAGGGAATCTTTAGAAGTAGGTAATTCTGCTCGTCATAGTGACTTTGTTGCTCCGGGTGCCATTGTTCATGTGCGACCCAGCGAGCGCTTTGCGGTGAAAAACGCAGGATTGCTACATGCTTCTGCTTGCCGGAGAAGATGCCGTAGCTGGACGTAAAGGTATCATCGAGGGTCTTCTCGGCGACATGACGGGATTTTTTATTTGTAGCCTCAACCTGCTCGATGGCATCAATGGCAAAACTACGGAGATCATTCCGTAAATGGCACCAGGCATCGAGATACCAGTTGTCGCGGTAATGAATCAGTCGTTGAGGTGAAACTTCACGCTCATGATGTTCATTATTTCGCCGGTTGTAATGTGTGATCAGCAGGCGCTGACGATTCAGCAGGGCAGTGGCAATGACTTCAAAATTTCTGGACTCAAGTGAGCGACTGGCCATACTCAAAATGCGAATACGCTTGATAACCTCTGCTGCAGAATGATCGCCCATCTCCATCAGCAGGCGGATTCGTGCCCTTAATGGCTCAATGTGGGGGCCAAGCAGACCTGGCTGCAGGTGAGAGAGCAAGGCATCCATGGTCAACAGGGCGTGTGCCTCGCTGGCATTGAACCATAATCCTGGCAGGGCAAAGCGTTCTTTTTCTTCAGAAGTGGTGTCGTAGCGGTAACCACGCAATGCTCTGTCCCAGATTATGGGTGCACACAATCGATCACGGAGGTATTCCAGGTCCCGCTTGATGGTTGCACGAGACACCTCAAGCTCTTCAATCATCACAGCTAGTGGCGTTGCCCGCCGTGACTGGAGGAGGTTATCTATTTTGTAAAAGCGTTCTATTCGGTCCACTGGTTAATGTTATAAGTTTTTGATGATCTAACATTACCATGTTAGTCGCTGATCCATTGAGTTACCGGGTTTGGCAAACATGTGTGGCTAGAAATATACGAGCTGAGGGGGGTAGCTAATCAGCTGACAATTATTTTTAAGGGCACCTCTATTAATTCTGGATAGATCAGATTGTATTCCAAATTGTTCATATCAAGGCAAGGATCGCACGCAATAGCTGGCTATTGCGATGATTCTTAACGCAGAAAGGGACGATTTGGGATGGAGGATGAATATTCATGGATTAATGGATTAATGGATTAATAGAGGTGCCCTTAAGGTTTATGCCTCATTTTGGTGTCGTTATGCCTGGCACTGAATGACATATGGCCCGAGTTCGCAGCAAATTTCAATGCGCTGGCTACAAGATTATCTTCAAACGGGCGTCTATTCCACATCTCTAGCGACGCACTGGCATGACATTCATGGCAATGGATCTGGCCGTTGCTAGTTTCTTCTGTATCTTTTGATTTACAAAAAGGGCAGGGTTTTAATCCACTTAAAGTCATTTCCCACATATTCAACCACCTATCAGATTAATTATAAAAATCAGCGTCACCGGGTGCTTAAGGAGAGAGTCATCAAGCATTGGGTATAAGTCTAAACGGGGGAGATGGCGAACTCGTGGTTTCGAGGTGAACATTGTGTGGGCATCCCGTTTCAATCATCTTTCAAGTGGGAGTTTGATATGACAGTGGATTATGTTTTCATGTCTTCATTGTGCATGATTGTCTATATAATCACAGGATATAGAGCGGATGGGCAGTTAAGAGATTTGATTTGCGATAAGGTTTCATGCCGATTATTCTGTCGATCTCTGTAACTGGATACCCGTATTAAACAAAGGGCAGGTTAGCAATGACAAATGAAAGACAATTTATTCCGTTGAACATCGCCATCATGACGGTTTCAGACAGTCGTACCGAGGAAACAGACAAATCGGGTGCTACCCTTGTAAAATTGCTGACTGAGTCAGGACATATACTGGCCGACAAGGTGGTTGTACCTGATGATATGTATCGTATACGTGCAGATGTTTCTCGCTGGATAACTGATGAGGATATTCAGGTGATTATCTCGACAGGTGGTACGGGTTTAACGGGACGGGACGGCACGCCGGAGGCGGTGGCACCGCTGCTGGATAAGGTAATTGACGGGTTCGGTGAGATGTTTCGTGTCATTTCCTATGATCTTATCGGCGCATCGACTATGCAGTCACGGGCCGTAGCCGGTACGGCGAACGGTACATTTATTTTCTGTCTGCCGGGGTCAACGGGTGCCTGTAAAGATGGCTGGAAACATCTGATATCTGTGCAGCTGGATTATCGTACACGCCCATGCAACCTGGTGGAGATAATGCCGAGACTGCTTGAGAAATAACTTAAATCATGAAATAAAACAGACTGTCAAACGTCATAATAATGAAACTACACATCTAACAGGGTTTACTACGTGAAATTCACTTCAGCTAAACAACATTACAAGAGCGTTGCTACAGTTT
>JBLYYR010000075.1:0-3166 GCA_048550195.1 Arenicellales bacterium | reverse complement strand
TGTCGGTGAACTGGATCAGGCGAATACCCAATTAGCTGTTTATAATGCAGAAAAGAACCTGCTGGATATTCGTATTGGCTACTTTTTGATTAAGGCTCCTTTTTCTGGAATCGTGACCGAACGTTTTGTCAATAAAGGCGATGCTGTTTCAGCACAACAGCATTTGCTAACCCTCAGCAATCATCAGTCGCTTGTCGCCAAGGTACAGGTGAGTGAATCGGCATTGTCATCGCTGACAAAAAGTATGCCCGCAACCATCATCATTCCTTCGTCCGGAGCAAACTATACTGGAAAAATATCACGGATTTATCCCAAGCTGCACCCTAATACCCGACAAGCGACGGTAGAAATCACTTTTGATGAAATTCCTGAAAAGCTCTTTTCTGGACAGTCAGTATTGGCAGAAATTAAAGGCGTTCGCAAAAACAGGATTCTTGTACCATTATCTGCACTTAAGCGCGATGGTGACGGAGAACATGTCTTCCTCTTGAAAGATGATGGAAAGGCTCATCGTCAGGCGGTGATCAGCTCCTCCTACATTGCTGGAAAAGTCGAAATTACCCAGGGCATTAAAAATAACGACAAAATTATTACCCGTGGTTTTCTTGGGCTAAGTAATGGTAAAGCGGTGAAGGTTTCTGGTGAAAATAGTGAATTACCGAATACCAAACAAGCCGTCACAAAAACAGAGCAAGTAAAAAAACCAGAAAGCAGTCCCACTAAATCTTTGGGCAAGACCTGGGACAGAATCTGGAACAAAGTTCTGGACATCATTAAGTCATGAAACACAAGGCAGGCATTGCTGGCTGGGCGATTCACCACCCTATTGGCGTGGTCATGCTGATGTTGGCGATTATCATTCTTGGTTTATTTTCACTCAGTAAATTAAATATCGACCTGCTACCCGAGATCATTTATCCGGAAGTACGCACGCGGATACTCGATCCTGGTGTACCTGCGACCATCATGGAAGATGAAATTACCCGTCAGCTTGAGGAACAGTTGGCGATTACTGAAGATGCCATTTCAATTATTTCTACTACACGTGAAGGCCGTTCAGCGGTTGACCTTTCCTTTGCCTACGGCACTGATATCGATATCGCATTGCGCGATGCCAGTACCCGGCTTGATCGGGCCAAACGCTATTTACCCGACACTGTTGATCCACCTGTGATTTATAAACGTGACCCTTCACAACGCCCGATTGCTGAATATGTTTTGAGCTCTCCTACACGAACTTCTGTGGAACTGGATGATTGGGGTAATTATTCCCTATCAAAGTGGTTATTAAACTTACCCGGTGTAGCGGCTATAGAAGTGGGCGGAGGTCGGCGGCGTGAAATACAGGTAGTTACCGACTCGAACAAATTAGCTGCTTATAACCTCGATATCACTGATATATCCGAAGTTATTCAACAGAACAACCAAGACACCCCTGCTGGCCGCTTCTATTCAGAAAGTGGGGAAATCAGTGGACGTACTGCTTCACGCTTTCGTTCCATAAGCGATATAGAAAATCTGCCTTTGCCAGTAGCGGCTGACTCAGCTGATAATGTCTTACGCATCAAAGATGTCGCCTATGTTCAGGATGATATGGCGGATGAGAAATTGCGCATCCGCCTTGATGGCGAACCGGGACTTAAAGTTTCACTGCAAAAACAACCTCAGGCGAATACCGTCACGGTCTATGATGGTGTTGCTGCAGAATTAGCTAAACTACAGGCACAGGGCCAGATTCCCGAAGATATTACGATCAAAAGGGTTGATGATCAGGCGCGATACATTCGTCAATCACTGCAAAACGCAGTAACAGCTGCAGTTAGTGGGGCGATTTTAGCGATGTTGGTGGTGTATATTTTTCTTGGCAGTGTACGTAGAACCCTCATTATCGGTAGTGCGATTCCGATCGCGGTTTTAGTCACGATGATATTCATGTCGATGGGGGGATTGACGCTAAACATCATGACCCTCGGTGGCTTGGCACTGGGTATAGGAATGCTGGTCGATAACACCATCGTAATGCTGGAAAATATCTACCGCCATCAAAAAGAACATAAAGACACACTTGAGCAAGCCGAGCTTGCATCCTCACAGGTGAATAGTGCCATCATTGCATCGACTACTACAAACCTTGCCGCAGTACTACCTTTTTTGTTTATTGGCGGTTTGATTGGCTTACTGTTTCGTGAGCTGATATTTACCATTTCTTCAGCAATAGTCGCGTCATTACTGGTGGCTATTACGCTAGTGCCCACACTCGCGGCGAGAGTACCAGCAAAACCCAGAGAAGGATTCCTGCGTCGCATATTCAATTCACTTATTCAGCTGCTGCAAAATATTTACGGCTGGTTTTTAAATATTCTTTTAAAAATACCTCTGCTGGTAATCGCCGCTTTTATTGCAGGACTGGTCTTTAGTATTCCTGTTTTTCAAGATAGTAAATTTGAATTTTTGCCCAAAATGGAAAATGGTGAAGTCTCGATTCGTTTAACCGCGGATCCAGGGATTTCCCTGGAAGAAATGGACCTGCTGACAAAAAAAGTCGAAGCTACTTTATACAAACTGCCTAGTGTGGATTCACTTTTTACGCTAGTGGGTGGCGGTATTTTTGGTCGATCCACTTATGAACGCAGTAACCGTGCCGACATCAAAGTGTTGCTTAAACAAGGCGATAATACAATCGAAGTTGATGACTGGATCAAACAAGCAAACAAGGCAATAAACAAAGAAGAACTGGCAGGGCTAAAAGTGCGGATTAGAAACCAGGGAATTCGCGGCATACGCGTATCCCAGGGTGAAGATGATCTTAATTTACGCATAAAAGGGCCGAATTTAAAGGTCCTGGAAACGCTTGCCGATCAGGCTGTTGAATTGCTGAATGACTCTGCAGGCATACGCAATGTGCAGCATTCCAGTGAGGGCAGCGACCAGGAACTAACCATTAAGGTGAATCGTGAACGCGCCGCCCAGTTGGGTCTTTCAACTGAAGAGATTGGCAAAGTGATTCGTTTTGCAGTGGGTGGCAGAGCAGTGACTGATTTTATCCAGAATGATCGCAGTATTGATGTGGTGCTGAGGCTCGACAGAAGCAAGTTGCGTTCGCCCGATGATCTAGCAGAAATTATACTCTTCACCAACACCCAGCCTCGTCAAGCTGTGAGACTTG
>JBLYYR010000074.1:0-7075 GCA_048550195.1 Arenicellales bacterium | reverse complement strand
CTGACGCGCGCCGCTTAATTCAGACGATATGTCCCTAGGGGGAACTTGTGAAAACAACTCTTTTTCTCTCGGTTTCAATTGACGGAATGATTGCGGACAAGGAGGGCATACCTCTTTTTCCCGACGGTGCCTGGGAAGACTGGTGTTCTTTGGTAAACGACGCTGACAACGTAATCGCGGGGCGGAGTTCCTACGAACAACTGAAAAATGACGACATGGCATCGGTGCTGCATCCGACCCACAAGATTGTATTGTCATCGAGAGACATCGAGCTAAATAATTCCTCATGGCAGCACGCCAAATCTCCCTCAGAGGCGCTAGAGATGCTCAAGAACAATGGAGTTAAGGAGGCGATAATCGGAGGTGGCCGTGCTGTCGCGCACTCTTTCATATGCGAGCAACTTGTTGATTACATCATTATCGACCTTCAACCGGTAGCGTTCGGTGTCGGCACCCCTGTGTTCGGGGAAGCTATGGACATACTTCGGCTGAAGCTATTGGATTCCCGCCCCCTTAACGACGATGCACTCCGTCTGCGATATCAGGTTCTTCGTGACGGGACATAACTACCAGGTTGAGCGGGACCTCCAGTTGCTGGCGCAATTTTCAGCCCCTCACTTAAACCGTTAGCATATGAATGATGAAGTGAAATTATCCGCCTCTCGTCAGCTCGTAAGATGGCTAGTGCTTGGCGCATTCATCATCCTGGCTTTGCTTTACTTAAATAGTTCGATTTACAGTGCTTGGGTTTCAGGAGGCCCGCCAAATCCGTATCCGTTAGGCTGGTCACGCCGAGCGCTAGGATACTTAGGCTTTTCATTGGCAGCCTTGTTTTTCGGTATTGGTTTATTTAAAGGGATTCGCACATTTCCACGATCAACAAATGCTTCTGCCGCTTTTATTGTGCTGGCGGCAATATTGGCTTTAAGCCCTTATATTGGACGTTTTGTATTAATGGATAAATGCCTGGATAGAGGTGAAAGCTGGAATCGTGAAGCTATCCAATGCTCCGATGAAGAGTAAAATGTCTAAGAATCGCATCAGACGGACGGCTTCGCCGCCGCTGGCCTGAAACCTTAGGCTCCAGATGGTGTGTAGCTTATGCACCAATCTATTTTACAATATATTTCACAAATGAGGATGATATGAAAGCAAGAGCAGCAGTCGCTTGGGAGGCAAAAAAACCATTATCTATTGAGGAAATAGATGTATTGGGGCCAAGAGAAGGTGAGGTTTTACTAAGAACAGTCGCATCAGGCGTTTGTCACACTGATGCTTTCACCTTGTCTGGTGATGACCCTGAAGGATCATTTCCCTGCGTGCTGGGTCACGAAGGTGGTTGTGAAGTCGTCGAGTTGGGCTCAGGGGTAAATGATTTAAGTGTCGGCGATCATGTTATTCCACTTTACATTCCTGAATGTGGTGAGTGTGAATATTGTAAATCAACTGAAACCAATTTATGTCAATCAATTGCGGGTACAGTGTGGACAGGTTATATGCCCGATGGTACCCGCCGCTTTTCTCAAAACGGTAAAGATATATTCCATTACATGGGCTGCTCGACTTTTTCTGAATATACTGTGGTACCTGAGATTGCTTTGGCTAAAATAAATAAATCAGCTCCGCTTGATAAAGTTTGCCTACTCGGTTGTGGTGTAACAACAGGCATTGGCGCCGTACTCAATACCGCAAAAGTTAAACCCGGATCAACTGTTGCTGTATTTGGATTAGGTGGAATAGGGCTATCATGTATTCAAGGTGCTGTCATGGCGGGTGCTGAGAGGATCATAGGTATTGACATTAATTCAGATAAGTTTGAATTCGCAAAACAGCTGGGGGCAACTGATTTTATTAACCCGAGTGAGATAGATGGCTCTTTTGTAGCGTATATGCAGGACACTTTTAACGGTGGTCCAGATTATTCCTTTGAGTGTATTGGAAATGTACATGTTATGCGGGATGCACTTGAATGTACGCATATGGGCTGGGGTGTTTCTACTGTTATTGGTGTTGCTGGAGCGGGGCAAACGATTGAAACAAGACCTTTTAATCTGGTCGTCGGCAGAACCTGGAAAGGTACAGCTTTTGGTGGTGTTAAAGGCAGAACAGAGCTGCCCGGATATGTAGATCGCTACATGAATGGGCAAATCGAACTTGATTCATTAGTCACACATACGATGCCACTTGAAGACATTAATACGGCCTTTGACCTGATGCATGAAGGCAAAAGCATTCGTTCAGTCATCATATTTTAATCGTGAAACAAATAGAATCCATAAAAGAATTTGGCGGATACCTTAACCGCTACGTACACAACTCAAGCAGTTGCCATTGTGATATGACTTTTTCTGTTTATCTGCCATCTCAAGCGAAAAGCGACAGAGTGCCTGCTTTATACTGGTTATCAGGCTTAACCTGTACAGATGACAATGCACGCACAAAAGCCGGAATGCAACGTTACGCTGACGAACATGGTATTGCACTGGTTTTTCCAGATACCAGTCCACGTGGCACTGATGTTCCAGATGAGGCTGATCAATATGATTTGGGTCAGGGTGCCGGGTTTTATGTTAATTCAATTCAACCTCCGTGGAATCAACACTATCACATGTATGATTATGTCACTCAGGAACTACCCAAACTCATTGAATCTGAATTACCAGTAACACCCGGTGTCAAATCAATATCTGGACACTCTATGGGTGGCCATGGTGCATTGATATGTGCGCTTAAGAACCCCGATAATTATCGTTCGGTGTCTGCCTTTGCACCAATTTGCAATCCAATAGAATGCGGCTGGGGTCAAGGATGTTTTAGTGCCTATTTGGGCAAAGATACAGAACTGTGGAAACCATATGATGCGACTGAGCTTGTAAAGTCAGGAGCAACAATAAACAGCATTTTAGTAGACCAGGGTACAGCTGACGAATTTTATGCTGAAGGACAGTTATTGCCTGAAAAATTTAAAGCGGCTTGTCAAGAATCTGGCCAGGTGCTTTCGTTAAGAATGCAGGAAGGTTATGACCATAGTTATCATTTTATATCAACCTTTGTGGGTGAGCATATTGCTTATCATGCGAAAGCGCTTGGAGCCTGACAAGGCGTGGTTCGGACACAAACTACGCTGCGCTTGCGCCGAACAGCTTGGTCGTCAGGCTTGATACACCCGCCATTTGTATAGAGTTACACTTTCTGAAACTCTGGAACGCTTGCGACAGACCGGAGCCAACAAAATCAGGCCTATCTGCGAAGCAGATAATTCGTTCATGAAGTCACACGCATTGAAAATTTAATAATCAGGAAACGGAATGTGTAAACTAACACTTGGAGTCATTGGGACTTCGAAAAAAGAAGATGAGCGACGGGTTCCAATCCATCCAGAGCATTTGCCGCGCGTTCCTGAAGGCATTCGCCGCCAGCTGATATTTGAGGAGGGTTATGGAGAGCCATTCGGTATCGCAGACTCGGAAATTGCTGCTCAGACAGGTGGCATTGCCACGCGCCACGATATATTGGCCGACATTGGCTCGGTTATCATTACCAAGCCAGTATTAGCTGATTTACAAGAACTGCGCGAAGGAGGAACACTTTGGGGCTATGTGCATTGTGTACAGCAACGGGATATCACCCAGGCTGCACTCGATCGTATGCTGACGCTCATTGCCTTTGAAGAAATGTTTGTTTGGACTCCTGACGGTCAGATTGGTCGCCACACGTTCTATAAGAACAACGAAATGGCTGGCTATTGCGCGGTAATACATGCCTTACAACTTAAAGGTATCGATGGGCATTACGGCAACCAGCGCAAAACTATCATTTTCGGGTTTGGTGCAGTCAGCCGTGGTGCGATATATGCTCTCAAGGCGCATGGTTTTAGAGATATCACAATCTGCATTCAACGCCCCGACCACGAGGTACGTGAAGAGGTGCTTGATTGTCACTATGTCCGGATTCGGACAGGCAATCAGGGCGAGGCACGCATGGTGGTGGTGGAACACGATGGAACTGCGCGGCCGTTGACTGATCTGATCAGTGAGGCAGATATCATCGTAAACGGGACTTTTCAAGACACGGAAAGCCCCCTCCACTTTGTAACCGAAGTGGAAAGTTCATACCTCAAGCCCAACAGCCTGATTATTGATGTCAGTTGCGACGAGGGTATGGGATTCTTTTTCGCCAAACCAACCACATTCAAGAACCCGATATTTAGGTATGAAACCATTGATTACTACGCCGTGGATCATACACCAAGCTACCTCTGGGAAAGTGCAACGCGCTCAATCTCTGCCGCTCTCATTGTTTATCTGCCGATTGTTGTGGCGGGCCGTGATGGTTGGCAGCAAAATGAGACCATTCGACGGGCTATAAATATTGATGGTGGCGTGATTCAGGATCCCTCTATTCTGTCGTTTCAAAAGCGAGAGCCGCACTACCCCCATGCCCACATTAATCCGGTTGGGGATGCTGTCTCGAATAAGGTTGATGCTTAACAATTGCCTCCAGCCGGCGCACCTTCGGCACGCGGCTGAGGCAGAGGTTAAACATCAATAGGAAAATCGCACAGTGACTATAAATGGCTCATGTTTTTGTGGTGCCGCAAGGTACAAAATAGAAGGGAAACTGCGAGATGCTCGTTCTTGCCATTGTTCAATGTGTCGCAAAGCCTTTAGTGCGCAAGCCTCTGCATATGCTCAAGTAGAGCCAGAAGAATTTACATGGGTAAGTGGTGAAGACTTACTAACCAGTTACGAATCTGGTAATGGCGCAGGATTGCTTTTTTGTAGCATATGTGGCTCCACACTTTGTGGCACATATAAAGGCAAGGTGCATGGAGTTACTTTAGGCTGTGTAGAAGGTGACCCAGAAATAGAGCTTGGCATGCATATTTTTGTTGGTTCCAAGGCATCCTGGGAAACCATCTCTGGGGGCGTTCCTCAATATGAAGAATGGCCAGAAAAAAAAGCCTAACAATGCGCTTTGCTTCGCTTGCGCCGCATAGCTTGGTCGGTATGCCTCTAGGAGAGTAATCAAGTATTGAAATCACCTGATTCAAATAGTCAATGGCTGTCTGACGTTCAGGAGGCCTATGATACCGCCAAATACAAATTCGGGAATGGCCTCCTGGATATCGATGTAATTGAAGACCTGTACAAGATATCTGCACAGATGGCAGCAAATAATAGAGGTATTAGTGATCCAGAAATACTGGAAGAGATGTATTGCTTTTCAATTGAGCCTGTAGAGTATGATATTTCAATTAATCCTGCCGAGAGAGAAAAATATAAATTTCAATTCGTAATCGCCTATATTCACTCTCACGTTCCGGCAGGGTTTTTAACGGAAATGGAAGGCGACAGAATTATGGATTATGTAAATGAAAAGTGGGATCTTTTTAGTGAGGAATAACAAATCATTCGAGTACGCCCAAAGACTCAGATGCCATAAATATCTCCGTCCCCTTTTCTGATCTCTTTTACTATTCCTTGCTCAAACCAGCGTGTCATGTAATGCAGACTGATCGCGCCAATCCGGTCTTCAGCGTGCCGGGACAATAATGACTCACACATTGCAGCGAATGAATTGCCCTCGATAGCAAGAGAAAGCAGTCTATATTCATCCTCGTCAAGCGGGCGAAACTCGGACAGCAGGTCAATTCCGCGCCACAGCAGCCAGTAAGCGTCTCCCTGTAATTGTGCGGCTGGCGGGTCCTGTCCGGCTTTCAGGGCCTTCCAGCTTTCAATGCTGTTCCAGCCGGTAATGAATAGCTGGGTGCTGGGGTGAAAGCGCAGTGTCATGCCTGGCCAGTCGTCAGCAGGAATCTCCTTTAATGCCGACAACGGGGCCCGCCTGGCGTCTGCTGCATCAAAGACATCGAGCAGTCTGCGTTCGAAGTATGCCAGTTCACTGATTAGCGGATGTGCGTTGAAGGGTTCGGCCTGGGCAAGATATTCAGGTAAACGGTCACCGAAATGGCGTAGCGATGTAACACCTGATGGATGCGTTTCTACATAGCCAGCTGCCATTTTTTCGAATAAATCATCGCCCAGGTAGAGGCCCAGCATTTCATGGTCAGTCTCCAGTGCCTGTTTCAGGCGTACCTGGTAGGCGTTCCGGTAAATATTCAGGCGTGTCTCTGTGTCGATGTTGCCCTGGGCGGCGACTGAACGGGTAATCAGCCCGCTCTTGCCCGACAGGAAATCAATGAAGCGGGTCTGCAGGTCAGCCAGCCCGTTCATGGCGGTCCATCAGTCCGGGTAGTGTGTCCATGGCAATTCTTCTGGCAATGCCGAGTTCATCCTGCAGTTCCTCGAATGCAGGAATATTGTCATCCCGCTCGATCATGGTGCTGACCGGGCCAAATAATTTCAGTGCCTCGCGATACAGATCCCACACCGGGTCCGCCACCAGGTGGTCGTGGGTGTCGATCAGGTAATCGCCGCAATCGGTATGCCCTGCCAGGTGAAACTGGCGCACGCGACTTGCCGGAATTCCCTGCAGATATTCATGCGCTGAAAATCCGTGATTGCGCGCGCTGACATAGATATTGTTTATATCCAGCAGAATGTCACAGTCGGCGGCGCGTGCTATTTCGGCAAGAAATTCCCACTCGGTCATTGCAGACGTGGTGTAGGTGAGATAACTGGACACGTTTTCGAGCAGTATCCTGCGCCCGAGAAAATCCTGTACCCGTTCGACTCTCTCGGCGACATGACGCAGTGCTTCCTCATTGTAGGGCAGGGGCAGCAGGTCGTGGCTGTTAACAGAGCCGGACGAAGTGAAACACAGGTGGTCGGAAATCCACTCGGGCTGGATTTCATTGGCCAGGACCTTGAGCTGCTTCAGGTAATTCGTATCAAGCGGGTCTGTGCTGCCGATGGACATGGAAACGCCATGCATCACCATGGGGTAGTGTTCGCGGATTCGATGCAAATAGTGTTTTGGTTTTCCGCCCGCAATCATGAAATTCTCTGAAAGCACTTCAAACCAGTCGACGGCCGGCCGGTGTTTCAGGACATGCTCGAAATGAGGTACGCGTAGCCCCAGTCCGAAGCCAATAAAGCTGTCACTTTTCATG
>JBLYYR010000073.1:0-3923 GCA_048550195.1 Arenicellales bacterium | reverse complement strand
TGCCGGGTAATGCACCGCTGCCACCACTGAATTGCGTCCTGGTGGTCGTGAGATCCAGCCCGCTCCTGAAATCGGAATACTCGTTGAGGGCATTCACACTGATGTGCGCCAGCAGGGCGCCCAGCAGTACCAGCATCAACAGACCTGTATTCGTTTCGTTTAACACAACGGTACTGGCACCCAGGAATACGCAAACCGGCGTTAACACCAGGAATGGAACCCGCATAGACTGGATGACTGCTGTTATTTTCATTCTTCCGGAATACCCTGTTTATTTCGTAACCTGCAGTCCCGATTAATCTGTGAGCCGCTGTAAAAACAGTTTCCTGAACAACGCGACCCGTTCCCGGTTAGCACCCATGTCACTGTGTCCGACCCTGGAAGCCGAACGAATATGAACCACGTTTTGCGCGGTATCGATCCTGATTTCCAGGTCATCCCTGAAGCGGAAAATGGCAGACGTAAATGTAGCAGCCAGGTAGTCGTCACTTGCAGCCTGAATGCTGCCACCCATATCCGTAATGGTGTCTTTTAAAACGGAAAATACATCAACAGTGACGTGCCCGGGAATAACGACAGGCTCGATATAATGGCTGGCAGTTTTCTGCTCGCTACAGACGCAATTGGGCTTGTCAGGACATTTCGACAGTTTGCCGTCGAATAGTCCCGGGGCTTTTCCAGTCCTGGACATCAGCCCCAGAATAAAGAACAGCACAATAACAACAACGAGCAGGAACGATACAGTAATTAAAGCTGTTTTCATATCCGCACTTCAATCAAAAGGAATAACCCTGGCCGTATAAATAACAGACACATCACTACTGGTGATCAACCGGAACGTCTTGAGGTTCTGATTACTGTTCTGAAATGGCGATACGGTAGGCCGCATGGCAAGCGGTACAATTCTGCATCAGTGTCGATAACTGTGACAAGGCATGACCACCATCTCCCAGGTCTTCGGCATCCTGCGCCAACTGATCGAACCCGGTGTGGGTGTCAGAGCCCAGCTGCTTGAATTGCATGGGAAGCTTTCCCACTAAAGTACCGGGCACTTCACCTTGTGCCGCCTTGCCCGATTTACGCGAATACTCCGCGACCCGTTCCATATCATCTTCGACGATCCCCCTGGTGACCTGTTGAACGCTTGTTAAAAACGCTCTCATTTCCTTCAATACCAGGTCCCTTTCGACGGTCTCCAGATGGATAGCAATGCGTCCGTCGCCACCCTCTGAAACACTGCCCTGAAAGATAAATTTATAGAGCCCGGCGGCAATCACCAGACTCAGGAGCACGACTATGAATGAACACCTTTTACTCATGAATGTATATCCCGGAAATTTGTAATGCAGCTAAATACTGCGCTGCAAGCGGTTAATATCGCCCTGTGAACCGCACAGGACGACCCGTCAGGCGAGCAAATAAAAAGACGTTACAGCGATAAATAATTCGCCACGAAGTCTGCATCCTTGTCACCACGTCCAGACAGATTGACCAGTATGGTTTCTTCACTCGACATGTCTTTCGCAATTTTCATGGCATGGGCAACGGCATGTGCACTCTCCAGCGCGGGGATAATACCTTCCAGGCGGGAAAGTTGCATAAAGGCATCCAGACACTCCTTGTCATCAATGGCGACATAGGCAACGCGCTCTATATCCTTCAGATAGCAATGCTGGGGCCCCACACCGGGATAATCGAGGCCGGAAGCAATCGAGTATACAGGTAACGGGTTACCTTCCTTGTCCTGTATGTTATAGCACTCAAAACCGTGGATAGCCCCCTTGGTTCCAAGGGTAAGGGTGGCTGCATGATCGGCTGTCTCCAGGCCTTTTCCTGCCGGTTCCACCCCGATCATGTTAACGGAATCATCATTCAGGAAGGCGGTAAACAATCCAATGGCATTGGACCCCCCGCCAACACAGGCAACCAGCACATCCGGCAACTTGTTTTCTCTTGCCAGGAACTGTTCTCTCGCCTCCTTGCCCACGACGCTCTGGAAATCACGCACGATTTTTGGGAACGGGTGAGGGCCCACGACCGAACCGATTGCATAGATAAAGTTCACCGGGTCCTTCAGGTATTCTTCAAATGCGCTGTCAACCGCATCCTTAAGTGTCCTTGTGCCGCGTGTTACCGGCACCAGCTTGCAGCCCAGTATTTTCATCTTGGTGACATTGGGATGCTCTTTCTCAATGTCGATTTCACCCATATGGATTTCACACTCGATTCCAACCAACGCACAGGCGGTCGCCAGCGCCACACCATGCTGTCCGGCACCCGTCTCTGCCAGCACCTTGGTTTTACCCATATATTTCGCCAGCAGCGCCTCACCGAGACAATGATTGATTTTGTGTGCACCGGTGTGATTTAAATCTTCGCGCTTCAGGAAGATGCGTGCACCACCCTGTTTATCGCTTAGACGTTTCGCATAGTAAACAGGACTTGGACGACCCACATAGTCGGCATAAAGCTGCTGCAGTTCTTCCTGAAAGGAGGCGGTTTGAATGACCTGGTCATAGGCATCATTGATTTCATTCATGATATCAACCAGTGGTGGCGGAATTATTTGTCCGCCATACTCGCCAAAGTACCCGTTCCCGTCAGGCATTTCCAAATATTCTTGTGTCATTTTCAACTCCTCTGATGTGACAGGCGGCTGTCACTCAATAATCGATCCTGCAGTTCATTCAGCCCCAATATACGAAGAATAGAGACAATCTTCCTGCGTTTCATTACTGCCTGGGCCACGTTTGCCCGCCCAGGTTCTGTAAGCAGAGCGGTTATAGCCCATACACTGCAGGGATAGCATAAAGCACACCGCCCGCAAAAAAGAAGACCAGAAAGGCGATTGAGCCCCAATGTTCAAGCCTGAAAAACACGATCTGCATCAATGCTCTGGCAAACCAGAACAGGGCCATGAATACCAGCAGGCTCTTTCCCAGTGGAGTGGTCAATAACTCCTTGCTGAAAACCAGGGAAATACAGGCGAACAGAGCAAATACCAGGGTCAGACAGAGGTTGACAACCTGGATGATGGCTTTGTTATTAAACGACAACGACTGGAGGTCCTGCTTCCAGTTAAAGATGCGCCAGAACAGCAGGTGAAACACGACCAGTGCAATGTTATATACGCCCCCTGCCTTTATCAGGCTCTCCATCATGGCTGCTACCATTCAAAATCACGCGTGTGAAATACAGGCAACAGCCGTGGTGACAATCAGGATATTAATCAGAGATCCTTGTGCCGTAACTTGACCGCTGTGCCATAGGCAAGCAGCTCGGCTGATCCCTGCATGACGGGTGAGGTAACGAACCTCATGGCAACAATACCATCCGCATATTTGGCCTTTGCCTCTGCAATCATCCTGTCAATTGACTGCTCTCTGGATTCAGCCAGCATTTTTGTATATTCGGTTATTTCACCACCCACAATCGTTCTCAGGCCGGCCAGAATATCCTTGCCAATATGCCTGGCCCTGATGGTATTGCCGCGGACCAGGCCGAGCGTCTCCAGAATCTCGTAATCCGCAAATTTGTCCTGGGTAGTAATCAGCATTATTTATCGACCTCTTTTGAGTAATAATCATCTTCCTTGTTACGCATTCTCTCTTTCAATACCTTGATCATGAGAATCCCCATAGCTGCCACAAAAACAAGGCCCAGGAGACCATAAGGATAGGTTGCAATCATTCCTATAAACATTGCGGCAAGGTAAAAAATCACAATAACTGCCAGTAGCGAATATCCCCATTTTTCGTAAATATCCATAACCACTCCCAATAGGCACGTCGGTCAGGTGAACCGGCCTGCAACCTCCAATCCCTGGCATTCTGACCAGCTGCAAACCGCAGACAATCCACGAATTTTCTGTCCTTGCATGACAGTCCGGCTATGGTACACGCTTTTTCAACGCTTCATTACCC
>JBLYYR010000072.1:0-7192 GCA_048550195.1 Arenicellales bacterium | reverse complement strand
TTTCTGGCTGTCGGCTGACCGTTTTCATCTAAGGTGAAGCCGGCTTCCAGAGTGCAGGACTCCAGTGCCCGCAATTCATTGTGGGTAGGGTGCATAGAGCCTATAGAGTCCACCATGATGCGGATATCCACGCCGCGTTTGACAGCATTGCACAGGGCACCGAGAATGGCGTAACTCGCCGTGTCGCGCTTGAATATGTAGTAAACCAGGTCAACGGTATAGCGGGCATTCTCGATCATCCAGATTTTTGCCGCCAGCGAATCAAGTGCATCCTCGTATGATGGGCCGATAATCTTGGTGCGCGCATTATTGATCGGAACTTCGACTGTTTTTGCCAGGCCAATGGGATCAAATTCGAGTTTGTTTGGTGGCGTCCATGTCCTCTGTTCATAGTTTCTTGTCACAAGATCATCGCTTTTCATCCACTCGGGAATCGATCGGGGTTTGTGACTCAAACTTGCACACGACGACAGCAGAAAAACTGCAGCCAGAAATAATAATATCAGCTTTGCTGAAAATTCAGTCTTGATGGTCATTTTTGTGCTGTCTCATTGGTTCCAGGTTTCACATCAATGTCAGCGACTTCAGTTGTTCAGCTTTAATCATCTGACTTGAAACCTGTTTTGCTCGAACCCTCTATTATACTATTATATGCTCAATCCATGACGCCATTGAAACAGGCAAGGCTGCTGCCAATCGCATGAGAGTTGTTCAGATAGGCCGGAATCCTGGCAAGTTGACCGACTTCTACAATCCGCGTCACAAGAACATCCGACTGTCAGAGACGGTCTACGGGGTGCCAAGTGTTGCAGCCATGGCCGTGGCTGCGCATGAAGCTGGTCATGCTATTCAGGATGAGTTCAACTACGTTCCACTCTAGGTGCGAACCTTCCTGGCACCCATAGCAGCTTCTGGTGCCAAGTTCGGTCTACCGGCAGCTATCTTTGGCTCTATTTTGGCCTTCCCTCTGTTAGTGCAGGTTGGGATTCTGGCTTATGCGGGAGCCTTGCTTCTCCAGTTCCTGACACTGCCTGTCGAGTTCAACGCCAGCAATCGTGCAATGCGACAACTCGAAATGCTTCAGGTGATGGATAAGCGGGATAGAGAAGGTGCAAAGGAAGTGATGCGCGCTGCTGCCATGACCTACGTCGCTGGAACCGCATCTACGGCGGGCTATATAATTTATCTGGCTATTCTCGGCGGCCGCTGGATCTTTCGCAAACCTGCGCTACCGAACATTCCATTCAAGCCGCCACAACTTCCATAGACTGATTTACCGCTGACCGGTATCAATAGCCTGGGCGAGGGCGCTGATACATATTCTTCGCCGCGCTGGCGCGCCTCCCACAATATCCCCTTTCGCATTACCCCTTTGAGCATGAAACTAACATTTCCATTGCCATTTACCCCAGTACTACTACAATACACTTCCGGACCCAAGCTAAAGAATCTGAGAATAAGACCATGCCTGAATACCGCTCCCGTACTACGACTCATGGCCGCAACATGGCTGGCGCTCGCGCATTATGGCGCGCCACTGGAATGAAAGATGGGGATTTCGACAAGCCAATCATCGCCATTGCTAATTCATTCACGCAATTTGTACCCGGACATGTCCATCTGAAGGATATGGGACAACTGGTGGCCCGTGAGATCGAGAAGGCCGGCGGTGTAGCAAAAGAATTTAATACTATCGCTGTCGATGATGGCATCGCCATGGGACATGGCGGCATGCTTTATTCTCTGCCTTCGCGTGAAATCATCGCCGACTCTGTTGAATACATGGTCAATGCACATTGTGCCGATGCCATTGTCTGCATCTCCAACTGTGACAAGATTACCCCGGGTATGCTGATGGCTGCCATGCGTCTCAATATCCCGGTTATTTTTGTATCCGGCGGGCCGATGGAATCCGGCAAGGCACTGCTGCACAACCAGGAGGTCCACCTTGATCTGGTCGATGCCATGGTTATGGCAGCGGATGACAATGAAACTGACGAGGATGTGGCAACGGTTGAACGCTCTGCCTGCCCGACCTGTGGTTCCTGCTCAGGTATGTTTACCGCCAATTCAATGAACTGCCTGACCGAGGCACTGGGTCTGTCGCTACCGGGTAATGGTTCATTACTGGCGACTCATGCAGATCGCGAGGAACTCTTTCTGGAGGCCGGTCGTCGTATTGTTGACCTGGCTCGCCGTTATTATGAAGGTGACGATGCATCCTTATTGCCGCGCTCTATTGCTTCTTTCGAAGCCTTTGAAAATGCCATGTGCCTGGATATTGCTATGGGCGGCTCAACCAATACCGTGCTGCATCTGCTTGCTGCGGCTGAGGAAGGTGAAGTTAAGTTCACCATGGAAGACATTGATCGCCTGTCGCGTAAGGTGCCTCATCTTTGTAAAGTTGCACCGTCAATTCAGACCTACCACATGGAAGATGTGCATCGTGCGGGTGGTGTCATGGGTATACTCGGTGAGCTCGATCGTGCCGGGCTTATACACACCGACCTGCCGACCGTTCACAGTGCGACAGTCGCCGTTGGCCTGAAAAAATGGGACATTGCTGTGTCAGATGATGATGAAGCAAAGCTACGCTTTTCTGCCGCACCGGGCAATGTGCCCACCCAAAAAGCCTTCTCACAGAACAAGCGCTGGTCACTGGATCTGGACCGTGCCAATGGCTGCATCCATGATCTCGAACACGCTTATTCAAAGGATGGTGGCCTAGCCGTGCTGTATGGCAACATTGCCGAGCAAGGCTGCATAGTGAAAACAGCCGGTGTCGATGAAAGTATTCTAAATTTTACCGGTAGCGCAAGAATCTTTGAATCGCAGGACGTTGCCATGGAAGCCATTCTGGCCGACCAGATTGTTGCAGGTGATGTCGTGGTGATTCGCTACGAAGGCCCCAAGGGAGGCCCGGGCATGCAGGAAATGCTCTACCCTACCTCCTATCTCAAATCCAAAGGCATGGGCAAGGTCTGTGCCTTGCTTACCGATGGTCGATTCTCAGGCGGCACCTCAGGGCTGTCGATAGGCCATGTCTCACCAGAAGCCGCTGAAGGTGGTGTCATCGGTCTGGTTGAGGAAGGCGATACGATAGAGGTCGATATCCCGGGGCGGGCTATCCATCTTGTCGTTACTGATGAAGAGCTTTTGCAACGTCGACAGGCAATGGATGCAAAAGGTGAAGCTGGCTGGAAACCGGTAAATAGAGATCGTGTAGTCAGCCAGGCCCTGAAAGCCTATGCGGCAATGGCCACCAGTGCAGCACGGGGTGCGGTTCGTGACGTGAATCAACTTAAATAAATGTCGTTTTACAGTTTATGTTTCAGGTGATACGTAATCTGTAAAACGTGCTTTTCACGTACCTTTTGCCTTTTGCCCTTAATCTTTACTCCCTCCGATTAAAGGCTGAATTACTTAATTATCAGTAAAATTCAGTATTTATCCTGTCACAATAAGACACAAGTGCCTTATAGTCTCGGGCAATTTGATTATGTGGATGATCCTGATCAACCAGAATAAACTCTGCTAATATCGCAAAAGCGGTAGCATCCAGGGAACTGGGCTTATCGCCAAAAAAGTAGTTCCTTGAACCCAGCAGGTCACTTAGAGCCTGCAGCGAACAACGAAGTATTTGCTGTATTTCCTCATTCGTATGCCGTGATATACCCTGCCCTTTTAATGTTTTAATAACTTGTTTTCGGATCAGGCTCGGCAAAAAGTATTTCAGCGGAGCAGGCATTTCGCTAAAAAATGCCTCGTTTGTTTTCGTCCAGTTATCATCTATGTACCACCTGAAATAGAGCAGCACAAAATAAAGGTTTTCATCCAGGGACTTTGTCACCAGGTAGCCAGTTGCTCTTTGCTCATCCGTAAGACCTTTATCTAAATCCTGTTCCGGAGTTTGCCTGAAATGGTCAAAAATTAACTGTGAGTCAGCGACTATCTTGCCATTATCATCAATGAACGGCAGCTTACTCTTAGGCGCTTTTCGCAGATTCTCCAGTCCCGGTATATTTTCAAATTGTATGCCGGCCATACGCATATAAGCATCAACTTTTAGAACAAAAGGGCTTGCGTCGGCAACACCTAAATTACGACCAAAGCTGTAGAGTTTTATCATTGTTCTTCTATTTTTTATTAATGCCTTAAGCTTAATAGTGCTCTAAACAGTCACACCAGTTTTAAGCATATGGAAGCCTGGATTGAATTTTTGGTTCACCGGGTAAGGGAAAGAGAGCAGATAGAGCGGAAGAGGTAGTCAGCCGTATTCCAACTATAATACACGGATTCAGGACTAGAACAGTACTGCCTTCACGTGAGCCCCGCTGCTTGCATCCTTTATCCGCAGCAGTAACCGATCCTGATTAATGATATTCCGGCTCAGCATACCGATTTCAGCGAAACCGTTACCGTTGATGTCAGGGTACACTACGGCATCCAGGGGCAGCTCTTTATTCCCATACCAGAGCTCACTGCTCAGCTGCCCACTGCTAACATCACGTATTTCAATCTTCACCTTTCCGCTTACTGGATGACGAAGCATCAATCCTAGCCCCTGCGTGCCATCGTTACCGATATCCGGCACCACCAGCATTTTTTGGGTAGTTAAATAGCTGCTGAATCCCACCCTGCTAATGAGCTGGTCAGTGCCGGCATCCTTGACCAGAACATTCACCGATCCCTCTCTCAACACAGCCAGCTCAGGCGTGCCATTGTTGTTCATGTCCTCCAGAACCACTAGCTGTTTTACTTCAAAACCCCTACCGAACCAGACGTTGCGCACCCGCTGCTTACTTTCCAGGTCGCGGATCTCCACACGATCTGATTTCAGTGGGTCAGCGACCTCCTGCAGTACCGCCAGGTCTGGAGCTGTGGTACCACCGACACTCGGCAAAATCGCCAGGTCTCTGGGACTCGAATTTGGGTTAAAGAAAACATTTTTTATCAACATGTTGTTCAGGATGTCCCGAATTTCTACACGGGTGGCACCATTGTCCTGTTTCTCTAACACGGCCAGTTCTGGTATCAGATTGCCGTTTTGATCCGGCAAAATCTCCAGATCAATGGGCCTGGCTTTTGCTGAGAATATCGCTGTACCCAGGAGTTCACCGGTAACGGAATCGACAACCTCGGCCCGGGCGGGGTTCTCACCAAGCAACACCATTTCAGGCGCGCCATTGTTATTGATGTCCTGCATCACCTCCACATCGACAGGAATCAAGTCACTGCTAAACCCGAACTGATTTACAGTCGAGCTGTCAAGTTTTTTAACCGTGACATCGGTCTGACTTACAACGGCGCTACCCTGAATATTATCACCGTAAAGTTCTCCGAGAGACTTTAGGGCAAAAAATCCACTACCAGCCACATTCAACGCATTAACTACCATGTCGATGTCGATGCGTTGAGCACTGATTCCATTACTTGTTACAGTTACACCTGTACTTTTCAAGATGGTTTCAATTTCATCAACACTTGCGGCTGGAACTTTCTGCCGCAGTATCGCCCAGGCAGCTGAAACATGTGGTGTTGCCATCGATGTTCCATTCTTTGACTGAAACCCTCCTCCCGGTACAGAAGAAATGACAGAAACCCCCGGCGCATAGACATCTAGTTGCGGGCCACTGTTGCTGAACATAGCCGTGGTATCTACCAAATCGTTGGTCGCACCGACCGTAATTGCCGATGAGATACATGCCGGGGAGGATACTCCATTCGTAAATCCATTATTTCCAGAGGCTACGACCGTAGCAATACCTGCACTCCGTAGTAGATCAATTGTTGGTTTACGAAAATCACCATCGCAGAATCCTGTTTCATACCCTCCTCCCAGACTCATGTTTACAGAAGCAATATTTAGACTCGCTGATAACTCATAGACTCGTTGAAGAGCAAATAACTGATCTGAAGCCCAACTCAACACGCAAGGAACTCCTTTACAGGCTTGCTGGCTGGAGGAAAAAAGAGAAAAGACCTGTATGGCAATGATATCTGCATCTTTTGCTACACCGTGAAAATCATCACTACTAAAACCAGCAGCAATGCCTGCCACATGTGTCCCATGATCACAGCCCTCATAAGCAAGATTACAAGGCATGCCGGAACCTGTAATGGTTGTAGATTCAACACTTCCAGGACATGCTGAGGCAGAGAACTGTGCCGCAAGGTTTGTTGAGTAGCAGGCCTCAGAGACAACCTTGCCAGTAAGAAAAGTGTGAAGTTTGTCCACTCCAGTATCAATTATCGCAACAGCAAAACCTTTCCCGCTATATGCAGAGGAATCATTACCGCTAAAAATATAGGGGACACTCTGTTCAAGAAAAGGGTGACTAAGTGTATCTTCCTGTATGGAAATGACGGAGGGGTCATTCATCATTGCCAGAAGACCGGAAGGGGCAACATTTGCGACAAATTGACTCGTGTAGGGGAATTTTTTTGCTTCCCCAACCAGAGCCCCCGCTGGCAATCTACCCAGTACAGCAGACTGGGCATTTACTGCTGCATGTTTCAAAGCACGATCAAAACTTTTTTGTGAAGTAAAACGTTGATCAGGGAGCTTAATTGTTTTTAAATTGACAATTACTCTAATGCTGCCTGTCGATTGCGCTTTGTTTATTAATTTTTCAACGTCTATCTTACTTGCTGCAAATAATTGCTGACTAGCAGCAATAGCAAGAAGAAAAAACAAATTATAAAAAGTATACTTTCCAATTTTCATCAGCACTATCCATTGCATGTCGATTTTTCAAGTCAGCTTCCCAGATCTGTACTGCCATTCAGGTAACTCTGGAGCATAAAGAAAAGCAGTGCAGACTGCAATAGTGCCACACCTTATAAAATATTACGTGTTACGTCACTGCTGTCCCATAAACGTCCCATTGTGATTTTGATTTACAAGAAAAAGCTTTTAACCTCTCTGCGTTCCCTGCGACCCCCACGAGAGAACTCTTTTTTTGTTCTTCAGGTTTGGGAACGCTGTTTTTCATGTGCCCTTAAGTTTCCGTAAAAGCAGCACTATCAACACTTACTCTTACCCATCGATTGATATTTCCTTGTGGAGCAGCACTGATTACTCGTAAAACCTAAGGAACCTCTGATCAATTCATGAACTCGTATCTTACGCCTAAAATATCCAGATTTTTCGTTGAAAACCTTCGCAATAGCTAGCTATTACGTGCGCTTT
>JBLYYR010000071.1:0-3831 GCA_048550195.1 Arenicellales bacterium | reverse complement strand
CGTGGTCGATCGAAGCCAATTATTGAGAGTACGTTTGTCCGCCGAACGGACTGAAAATTCCATTGGTGCGCGCATAGACGCATTATACGCAACTCCCATTTAAATTACTTTATTTACCGCATGATCCACTAGGTCCGGAATCTGGCGGTAACCTGCCGTTCACGGCGATGACTGGGTCATCTCCTGGCGTTACTGCGTACGGTGACGTTCAGCCACAACTTGCCGTTCCCTGATGACTTACGAACGGCAACTGTGCCGCAAACAACGGACATTCGCATTTTTTGAGAATTAGGCCCTTCGGCCAACATCATCCAAACAGCTAAAATAATGGCGACTTAATTTCCCGTTTTCAAGAATCCGTCACATAAATGGGTCATGAATATCTAGTATTGACCGAATAATGGTTAAGGATCTCACCTATTGCAGGCTATTCTGGTTGGCAATGCCGGGAGTGGATAATAAATGGATGCAAGTACCCTGAAAATGGTTCGGAGCGTGGCCGACACACGGACGTACCTGCCGGATGAGAAGGTCTTTATCGAAGGATCGCCAGGCAACACAATGTACGTCATCATCGATGGAAATGTCGAAATCAGCGTTGCAGGCAAGCTTATCGAGGTTGCCGGGCCAGGGATGATTGTTGGCGAGATGGCGCTGATCGACTCCTGTAACCGGAGTGCGACCGTGGTGGCGAAAGATAATTGCGTCCTTGCGCAGGTAAACGAGAATGAGTTTCTGTCGCTGATGGAGAAGACTCCCCATTTCGGGCTGAGCGTGATGAAAATCCTCGTAACCAGACTACGTAACATGGATGCAATGGTCTGAAACGTTTTCTGACCGGTTACCAAGGCAGGGTAGCGGATGACCGTTTATGGGCCAGTACTTGCCGTAGATATTAAGAATGAACCCGCCATCAGGTATTGTTACGTACGGTGAAGACCGGCCAACTCCTGTCCTTTACGGATGACCAACTAACGGCAGATCAAAACTGAAATCGGATATTCGGGGATGGCTTGTGATCTGTGCCCCACTAATACGATTCAGCCGCAAACGTCGAAATAAATAACCCGGCAGTAAAGGTACTGAGTGAAACGGTGCAACCTTTGGTAACCTGTTTATTTACTTTTAAACACCTTGATTACGACTCGATTCTAGTTTCTGGGATCATTTCCTTCAGCGTCGATACCAATTCCTGAAAATCGGAACTGTGCAAATCGAACCTAATTTCGACATCTCTACGCTGTTCTTCTCCATATGAAATACTCAACGTGTTTGTCGAAAGAGACGTTGATTTTGCTTTACAGTGATCAATGAGACTCTCATGATGGCTCTCGAAGTTACAGACACCACCATCCGGAAACTCGAATTGTCTTTGAATCAAATAATATGGTTCGTCTTCTATATCCAAGCCATCATCAAATAATATCTGGTAATAATCACCACAGATCGTTACCGACACGATTTTAAATTCAAGAAAGATCTTCATCTTCTTCTGTTTGTATACATTCCCACATTTCATTCTGGTGCAGCCATATTGGATCAGCATTGTTTCTAATGAATCCATCAACACCTATTCCCTCTATCGTGGGTGGTCTTTTGACTCTGACTTGTTTTCCACTCATAAAAACCCACATGTACTTCTTTTGCCTTTCTGCCTTAGCCTCTTTTCTGGCACCCTTCTGTGCGACAGTAAGTTTCTTTTTTACCTTTGCCATTCTTCGATTACTATGTAGGGCATAACGTATATGCATTTATCTGTTGTGCACAGCATGACGAATAAATGTCTGTCAAACCAAGCCGCCACCAGCGACGGGTAGCCTTTAATAAGATGGGATTGTATTCGTCGAGGCCATTCTTGTCGAAGTCTGCCGATTAGTAAATTCACCCTATAACTTCAACTTGAATGGCGGTCATCAGGGCAGGGTTGCCGTTCACCGCACACAGAAAATCTGCTGATGCAGGGTTCTTGGTCGGCGGCTGTCGGCCAGAACTCGGAACTACACCACCCGCTTATATTAGAAATCACTGTACTTCCGGAGTCGACCCCTCTTCTGCCATTCAACGGTTTCGATCCGAAATGGACGCATTTAGCACAAATAGCTACCTTCCCCAACCTAACCTCATGGGCAGTGCTTGTTGACGGCATGACGAACAAGAAAGCGGCATGACAGTATTAAATTATACGGCGGTTTTGTTTGCCTTCTTTGCTGCAGATCAATGAACCCTCTTTCGAAAAGTGGTATAAGAATTACTAGTTGATAATGCCTTCTGGGCTGGACGCACAGGAGAGAAAACATGTGTCGGAAATTTGCTTGACGCGGTGGGTGTCACAAACTGGACAACAGTGGCTTTGTTGGGACTGAAGCTGTAACGATTACGTCTTCTAAAAACTATCCGCCTGCCGACGGCAATTCCGAGACCTATAGCGTCGATGGCGTTCACATTTTGACGCTTATCGTGGTACGGGGTGCCACACTAATAACAATACCACGCCGTTAACCAGGGTATCTCCTCCTGTAGCGTTACATTTTCAGGTAATTGCTCTACACGGGGGGGGACTGCATGCTGAACATAATACTTGTCGTTATTGCAGCCATTGTGTTGCTGTTTATGTTCCACCCTCGTTTAACAAAAAGCGAGTCCTGGCGGGCTACACTCACGCCACTCTCCTCCATCATTGGCAGCGGGTTCTTGATCATAGCGCCGTTGCTTGCAAGCGTGGTCGGCGTGTATTCACCCCTGGCAGTCACAGCTATTGTTGTACTCGCCTATGGCATTGGTGGCGTTATTCGCTTCAATATTATTCATGCGGAACCCCTCCTGCATGATAAAAGTTCTTACCCTGCAATATACAGAATAGATTTGTTCGCCAATACCGCGCTTTCATTCGCATACGTGACAGCTGTTGCGTTCTATCTGTCATTGCTATCGTCTTTTCTGCTGACCTACGCAGGGTTTGGGGAGTCGCCTGTACTGGAACGAACCCTGACAACAATTATCATTGTTTTTATTGCTGCAACAGGATTCATACGTGGACTGGGTGGACTTGAGAAACTCGAGGCATATTCAATGTCTCTGCAGTTATCCATTGTTGCGGCACTATTGATAGGTATATTTGTATACGACTACAACTTCATACAATCTGAACAACCGCTTGTCTTTGATCATCAGGACAGACACTGGATAACCCAGGCATGCATTCTGTGTGGTGTTTTGCTGGTGGTCCAGGGATTTGAGACATCACGGTTTCTGGGTGAAAAATATTCTGCTGAAATCCGCGTACAAACCATGCGCCGAGCGCAATTAATCTCAGGCGTCTTGTATATTGTGTCAGTCGCAGCATTGATGCCGATTGTGCAACATATCGACCTTGAGAATATCCAGATCGCAGAAATCGTTTCAGCAACCGGGCTGGCTGCAACCGCACTACCCCTGATGCTGATTGTGGCCGCCATCATGAGCCAGTTCAGTGCAGCTGTTGCTGACACTGTCGGTGCCGGATGCCTTGCGAGTGAAAGCAGTAGAGGGAAAGTAACGACCAACTATGGTTACCTGCTGGTGTCACTATTCGCAATCATATTGATATGGACGGCCGACCTGCTGGAAATCATATCCTTCGCTTCACGTGCTTTCGCCCTGTATTACTTGTTGCAATGTGTGGTTGCCCTTATCGCGAGCCGCCATTATTACGAACGCAAGGCCTACTGCCTGCGCTGCACACACTTTGCAACGGTGGCAACCATTCTGGCTTTTATCGTGGTATTCGCCATCCCTGCGGAATAGACACCGACAAATACCTTAGCGGGCATCCATGATATTTAATAACTCTTG